>JADLKP010000028.1 GCA_016838945.1 Methanobrevibacter sp. | reverse complement strand
TAAATTGGTAATAATTATTATTTATTTCGTATTAAATCATTCTATGATTATTTATTTTAAAAATAGTCTAAAATTCGTGCCATTCTTTCGGCTTGGCAATAAGTAATAAAAGATATATATTATATATTGACATAATATTAAATATGATTAGTATAATTGCTAATGGATTTCAATTATTTGTGAATTATATGGTGGCTATTATAGTTGCAATAGTCTTAGGCTTAGCTTTAAGATTGCCACTTCTTCCAGAAAATCCAATAAGGTTTTCATGGACTACAAGTGCACTATTTCCAACTCCTATTTTTGCTATAGGAATCTTAGCTATTTTTTATTCATTAAATATATTCTGGATTTATGATGGATTGCTTATTGCAGTTATAGTGGGAGCTTTCTCAGCTATTTTTGTAAAGTATCTATTCGATTATATCTTCCCAGATCCTCAAGGGGGTAGTGAATAATGGATTTAATAATTGGGTTAATATTAGCAACCATAATCTCTTGGATTAATTTTGTAATAGTGGATACATTCCTTGGTCTTCCTGAAGCTCCAGGAGTTAAAGGGGCAAAGACTGTAGGATATTCCATTAAAAATAGGAAAGGAGATTTGGCAGGAGGATTCTTCCAAGGAAACATCTTATGTTCTCCAGACGCATCAGCAGGAACATTGATGGCTTCAATTGGAGTATACATACTTGGAATTCAAGGTGGTTTGATTGCTGCTTTGCTTGTTTATATTGGAAATAGGTTATGTGCAGATCCAGGTTATGCTGGAACAACCGGTGCTTTGACCATGACACTATTGATTTTCATCTTCTCATTTGTTGGAATCACTCCTGAGATGTTCATCTGTGGAATGGTAATTGCAATATTTACTATTCAAGGAATTCATCATCCAACAAGTTCAAGATTACTTGGAAAAATTGCAAAATCCTTTGGCAGATATACTAAATATGAATAATTAAAATGATTTTGATTCATAATAAAATATTTGGATTCATAAATAAATGATTTGAATATGAAATGAATTAAATAAAAATTAATAATAATTAATAAAAATTAAATTTAAATTAAATAAAAAATACAAGGTTAAATCATGTTTATTGAAATTATTGGAGTTATTACAATCTTGATGGCTTTAAGAGCGGTAATAACCAAAGATAGAGCAGAAAAATTACTTTACATAAATGTAATAGGATTCTGTGTTTCTGCATTGGTTGCATTGTATATTCAAACTCCATTTGGTCTTGTATTAGCTGCAGCTTTCTTTATCTCTTCAACAATTGGATCAAATGCAATCGCTTACAGTTTAGATGATTTGGAAGATGAAATCACCTATGATAGGAATATGGAAGAGCATAAGGAAAACTAATTGAATTATATTTACTCATTATTTTTAAAATAATGGAAATGGGATAAAATGTTAGAATTTATTGATTTGACAACAATATCAATTGCTTTGATGATAATAGGTGCTATTGGCGTTGTCCTACTTAAAAAACCATTGGATAAAGTGATAATGGTTTCTGTTTTAGAAGCAGGCTTATTCTTGGCTATTGTCAGCTTCAGATACTTGGATGTTGCTTTTTTAACTGCTGTTCTTGACCCATTGTCTATTATTGTATTCTTACTCGCTTTAATCAAAATAAATCAAGTGCGCAAATCACAATTAAATGATTACTCTACAGTTCTTAAAATGCTTAAAAGCACAGAAAATAGTGAGAAAAACTCAGAAGGTGGTAAATAATGTTTAATCTTGCTCTTTGGGTTTATGTAGGTTTGGCGCTAGCTATTTTTGGAAGTCTTGCTACTGTTTGGGGTCCTGGAGTGAAAGACCCTGTCATAAGAACTATCAATACTGAAGTAGCATCTGTAGGAGTTTCATTAATCTTACTTACTTACAATTCTACATTAGCTCTTTTAACCTTGATTGCAACTACAATTATAGTAACATTAATCTTGTTTAGGGCTATTTCTCGTTTAGAAGAGATAGGGGCTGATGTATAATGTTTATCAATTTATTAAAAACTGAAAAATCAGTTTCATTAATGCTGGGAGGAAACCAAGATGCCTAAAATAGCCAAATTATGGAATAAGTTAGCAGATCCAAAGAATATTCCTAGATTATTTGCTCTAATTTTAGGTTTGCTCTTGATTGCCGGATTCCTAATTCCTGTGGGATTGAATACAGATCAAATCTATACTCGTCCGGCTCCTCAAAGTCAAATGGATGCAGGCCTTGCCATTGCGCCATATGATAGAGGTGGAGAGATTTTGGAAAGTCCGGGCATTACAGAAGCCCAATATCCTGAAAATTCCCAAAATCTGGGTTGGATCAATTCATATATGACTCCAATAGCTGATATGCTGAAAGGTATCTCTCCATACTTTGGAACAAGTATCTGTGCATCTCCAGGTGGTGTTATCGATGAAATCCTTTACTATACAAGAGGTTTCGACACTATATTGGAATCATCCATCCTTATGATGGCATTCATAATTGCATCATGGTTAGCCATTAACTTCACTATGGATAGGAAGGAAGAGAAAGGCAAAGGGGATATTGAAGAAGATGTGAAAAGAGCTATTGCAAGTTCTGACAGAATAGCCAGTGAAGTTGAGATGAGCAATCGTAAAGCTCGCGAAAAACAAGCTAAAAAGGAGTTCAGGTGATTATATGGTTGCAAGTATAGTTCCTCAATTCGTCCCTGCATTCTATAGTTCAATGTATACAACAGCTTTGTATGGTGGTTTGATTGTAGCTTTCATTGGTTTGATTGGAATTGCAATGGAAAAAAGAGACATTCAAGTTCTCATTCTTACAGACATTGTGGGATTGGCTATGCTTATTGTTGTAGCAGCTGTAGGAACCGATTTGTCTGAAGCATTGATTCTTCCTGGTTTGGTAGTGGAATTGGCAGAGATCATGGCTATATCTGAGATTTTGATATCTCGTGAAATGAGAAAGAAAGATGTGCATACTTCATTTGCACCAATGCCTTTGAATATTGACATGGAAATTATGACAACCGCTCCTAATTTCATTGCATTATTGTTGATAGGATATGGTGTATTCCTCTCCGGTTTTACTGGTGGTGCAGTAGCTGGTGGAGGTATTGTAATTTATGTATTGAGCAGAAAGGTTAGAGGATTGCCTATTGTTGTTCTTGATGGTGTAGGGGCAATATCCGGTATATCTTGGTGCTTATGGATTATAGGATTCCTATTCTTCTTTATTCTACCACAATACTGGTTACTCAGCTTATTCCTCGCTGCTTTAGGATTGCTCTTGAAAGTGGCATCAAAGATTGGATTGATTGGAATCTTGATGAGAGAGGAATACGGAAGAAAATGATCAATTAAAATAAGAATTTTCAGAATTAATTATTAAAATTATCATAATTATAAATTATTATCAATGAACTTTAAATTTAAGTAAATCAAAAAAGGAGACTGTTAAATGCTTATAGAGAATTTAGGTGGAAACGTGATGGGAACAATTCCTTTAGGGGATATTGTTCTTTACTTAAACCCTCTCCACATATTCCTGTTTGTTACTATACTTGTCTTTACAGCATTGATAGCTATTAGCCGAACTGAAACTCAAGTTGAATCAATGTTTGGTTCTCTTGATGAAAATAAGGTTTCAGTAGGCAAAAAGGAATTTAAACAAAGGAGATTCTTGTCTGTCATCTGTGGTATAGCTACTGCAGGAGCTATGATTACTGGAGACTTGTTTAACTTTACCTTATTCATGGCTTTGATTGGTATTGTCAATATAGGTATAGTTTCTGCCGTTAAGCAAGTGGATGTTTTAAATTCTGCCTACCAATATGGTTTGATTGCCATGATGTGCGGTTTGCCACTCTTTGGTGGTGCAGCTATGATTTTGGCTGCTACCGGTACCTTAAGCTTATTTGAGCTCGCTTCAATCCCTGCAAGTCCAATGATGATATTCGGTGCACTTGTAATGTTGATTGGAGTTTGTGGTGAAAGTGGTATAGCGCCATTCTTTGCAAGTAAGGCAGAAATGTTCAGAACTCCAGGATCTCCATTTATATTGATTATCCACTTAAGTTCATTGTTTATCATTGTCAGATTTGTTGAAATCTTACTAACTATATTATAACCAAATTAAATTAAATTAAATTAAACTAAATTAAACTAAATTAAATTAAACTAAATTAAACTAAATTAAATTAAACTAATAAACTAAACAATTCAAAATCATATTTATTATATTATAAAATAGAAGGTCGATAAAATGAATAAAATAAAAATAGCTAGTTATATTATCTTGATTGTGTCAGTATTAGCTATCCTTTATGCTTTGATATTTAACCCTGCTGATTGGATAGTCTATGCAATAGCTATTGTTTGTATTCCATTTTTAGTGCTTTCATTTGGACTGCTTACAATGTCTAAACCGATAAAAGATGAAGAGGAGGAAAGAAGAGAAGAACCATTTACAGGTTATTAATAAGGTCTCTTCGCAGATATTATGAATCTAATGGCTCAAATTTTAATCAATGTAATAATAGCTTTCCTTGCTGGTAGTCTTTTGTTAGGTTTCCACAGAAAGGTTATGGCAAGAGTCCAATTAAGGCCAGGACCTCCTATCATACAGTATTTATTGCATTCATTGAAATTTTTCTTTAAGGAGACAACATTTCCAAAAACTGCTTCAATACCATTTTATATTAGCATTACAGTTATTTTAGCAGGCATTTGGGTTACTGGAGTTATTGTTGGTCCAGTAGCTAAAGGTTCCTTAATGATCTTATTCGGTATCTATGCAATTCATAAGATTGTAGAGCATAATGCAGGATCTTCATCAGGTTCTCCATATGGTAAGGTAAGTTGTGTAAGGGCTGTTTTCTCAGCAGCTGGAGAATTGCCGTTATTTGCTGTAATTGCTGTCATATTCATTTTAACTGGAACTATGGACATCAGCGGAATTATAGCTTATCAATCAATACACGGGCCTTTGATCTTCCAATTGCCTCTTGCAGCACTTATGTTCTTCACATTGATAGTTACAAAATCTCCATATTCTCCTTTTGCAATCACAAAAGGAAAGGAAATCATATCTGGATTTGAAACTGAACACTTCGGTATGCTTAGAGGATACATAATGTTTTCAGAATCAATCGCATGGTATATTCTATTATGGATATTCTTAACCATATTCTTTGGACCAATTTCCGTTGTCGGATACGTGATTGGAATGATTGTAATATGTATAATTACAGGATTTATCAATGCTACAACTCCTATGTTAAATCCAAACCATTCAGTAATGGCTCAAATATCCATTGCAGTTATCTGTACAGTCGGTTCAATAATTATGATCATTATCTAAAAATAAAAATTGAATTTAAGGTTTAAAATTTATTGGATTTAAGAAAATTGTTAAAATTTAAAATGATTAAGATTTAAATAATTAATAATTAATAAGAAGGCTTAAAAATGAATAATGAAATAGGAATGAGAGTATTGACTTCATTAGTTGCTTTAGGCATATTTATAGTGGCAGGACTTGCCGCTTTCTATCAAAATATTCTAGCACTTCCTTTAGCTATTATTGGACTTATATTCGTTCCATTTATATTGATGCAACACAATGAGAAAAATGCTCATTTAGCTGAAAACTTGGAGAAGTTAGCATTCGTTATTACATTTTTAATCATTTGCATAGCATTTATTTGCTTATATAAACCAATTTAATCGAATTTATCATAATTTATTTATAATTTATATTTATCAATTTATTTGAAAAAAAAAAGAATTTAGAACTAAAACAAGGTGAAATCATGGAAGAATTATATATTATGATTTATATTATAGTTTTTATAGTTGGATCCATCGCAGGTCTTTTATTAAGCTATAAAAAGCATATGGAACCTTATATAATATCTGAAATAGATGTTTTGACCTTGGTTTTTTCCATTGTAGGATGGTTCCTATTATTTAATCATGGCTTAAACCATTTTATCAGTTCTGAAATCTTGCTAACTATTGCATTCTTCTGTATTGGACTTGCAATAGGAAGAAGACCAGGATACGGTCGTAAAGAAACTGCAATTGGGATATTGATTGCAGGTATTGTCTGGATTCTAACATCCGGAGTTTTATTCTAAAAGACAAATTAGCTCACTTGGTGATTTATATGAATAGTGAAGAAAAATATGAAATGATGAAATTAAGGGTTCTTCATAGTTTCAAATGGGAAAAGGATCTTACAATCCCTTTATCTGAAGAATTTGGTATTTCTAAAGAAGAGTTTGAGGATATTCTTATGAATCATTTTGATATGAGTGATTTGGAAAATATGCATGCCACCTTTGAAATAGCCAATAGAGAAAAGATAAAAAGGCAGATGCATCTTGATTTAAGACTTTATTGGTTAAGCGATGTTGCCAAATTGATATCAGAGGAAGATGCAGATAGGATTTGCCATCAATTGACAAAGGACATTGTAAAGAATGGCAAGAAATATGAGGATGCTCTTGAAGAAGGAAGAGCTCAAATCGTTGAAATATTAAGGAAATAATGTTTATATTATAATCAAAAGAACGAGATTTAAGGTAATTGAAATGCTTAAAAAACTTAAAGACATTGTGAGAAAAAGTTCAATTCATGTCTGCATTGTAAATTGTGGAGGATGCAATGGCTGTGATGTAGAGCTTGTTGCCCTTCTTTCCCCAAGATACGATCTTGAGCAGTATGGAATTTATGTTCACAATAACCCTCGTGAGGCTGATGTTCTTTTAGTGACTGGTGCAGTTACAGAACAATGGAGAGACAATTTAAGAAGGATTTATGCAAAGACACCTGAACCTAAGATTGTGGTTGCTGTTGGAAACTGTCCGCAATCAGGAGATGTATTTGCACAGGAAGGAGGAAGAGTTCTTGCTCCTGTTTCTGACTTTATTCCAGTGGATGCAGCTATTCCAGGTTGTCCTCCAAGACCAAGTGAAATTTTAGAGGCAGTGTTGACTGTTGCTCCTGGCGCTCTTGCAGCTAAAGGAAGGGCTCAAGATGCCAGAAAAGATTAATGTTTATTAGTATTACAGGATTTAGTTAGATTAGTAAAATAAGATTATGTTTATTAGTATTACAGGATTTAGTTAGATTAGTAAAATAAGATTATGTTTATTAGTACTATGAATTAGAATTAGATAAGTAAAGGAGTCAGATATTATGATATTACCAATTGGACCAATTCATCCAGGTTTAAAAGAACCTTTAAGGCTTAAGCTTCAAACTCAAGGAGAAAAGGTTATTAAGGCTGAGATTGATTATGGTTATGTTCACAGAGGTATTGAAAAGATTATGGAAGGTAAGACCTGGCAAAAATGCATTTACTTATCTGAAAGAATCTGCGGTATCTGTTCATATGAACACACACAGACCTTTGCAGAAACCTTGGAAATTATTTCTGGCGTTCAAGCTCCGTTGAGGGCTCAATATTTAAGGGTAATTACTAATGAGTTGGATAGGATACAGTCCCACTTGCTTGCAAACTCCACATTCTTCAAGACTCTTGACCATGAGACATTGTTTATGCATGTATTGGCATTAAGGGAATATGCAATGGATTCCCTTGAATTGCTGACAGGAAATAGGGTCAATTTAGGTTGGAATGTAGTTGGTGGAGTTAGAATGGATGCTGACGAGAGACATTTCAATGCAATACTTGAGAACCTGAAGAAGATTGAAGACGGCTTTGACAGACATGTTGCATTGTTTGAAGAGGCTCCAATCGTTGCCTTAAGGGCTAAGGGCGTTGGAGTGATGACCAAAGAGGAAGCAATCAAAGGTCATGCCGTAGGGCCTATCGGAAGAGCTTCCGGATTGAAGCATGATTTAAGGGAAGAGCATTATACTTATATGGATGAGTTCGACTTCAAGCCTATTTGGAGAAAAGAGGGAGACAATTATGCCCGTACATTAAATAGGCTTTATGAAGTGGAGCAATCTATTGATTTAATTAAACAGGCTATTGAAAACATGCCTAAAGGAGATATAAGAACTCCTGTAGATATCCCTTCAGGATATGGTGAATGGAGAAACGAGGCTCCACGTGGTGAAGTAAGATATATGGCTGAAACCAACGGGGATTTGATCAAGCGCATCTCCATCAGAACTCCAAGTATCATGAATATCGATTCATGTGCAAGATACATGCTTAAGGATGTTGCTACAGTTGCAGATGCAGTATCCACTTATGCGTCTTCAGATCCTTGCATTGCATGTACTGAAAGGGTTGCAATCACTGACATTGACACTGGCAAATCTGCTGTAAAAGACTTTTTTGAGGTGAAATAGTATGTCTTCACTCATATGGTATATCTATGAATTTGCAAGGAAAACCTGGATAGACGGCTTTTTTGATGCAAAGTCAAAGGAAGACATAGCTCATAAGCCTGACAGGTTTAGGGATTTCCCTAATGTAATCAAGGAGAATTGTATTGGCTGCGGGTCTTGTACAGCATCATGCCCATCTCCAAATGCAATCAAGTTGGTTAGGGATTCAGACAATGAGGAATCCACAGGCCTCATTTTTCCTGTCATCAACAAGTCAGCATGCATAAGATGCGGATTCTGTGCAGAAGTCTGTCCTTCCACTCCTAAGACATTGGAATGTGGTGAAAATCATTTCATTCGTGAAGAATTCAATATCATTCCTTCAAAGAGAAAATACATTGTGGACGATTACCTATGCATAAGATGTAAGAAATGTATGGATGCATGTGAAGTCGGTGCCATTGAAGAGATTGATGACCGATTGGTTGTAAATCAGTCAAAATGTATTTCCTGTGGAAAATGTTTAGAAACCTGTCCTGTAAAAGGAGCAATGAGAGGAGTCTTTGTAAACAATCTCGAAGAGCAAAAGAAAATCATCAATTTGACAGTGAATACCTTAGAGAAGTATATTGAATCAAAACAGGATGACTTGATTCAATTAGGCACTGATAAGCTATTTTTGGATGAATTGAAATTCAAGCCTATATTTGACGAGTCCTTAACCATTCTAAATGATGAAGAGGTTGTTCATGAAGTCTTGGAAGATGCAATCAATAGATTAAAGATAAGAATCATCACATGGGATGGAGATAACTGTAAGAAATGTCAAATGTGCATTCCAGACTGTCCTACAGGTGCCATTTCATTTGACAGCGATAATGATACCATTGTAAGGGATAAGGAAAAATGTTTAAGATGCAGTATCTGTTATCAGACCTGTCCGTTTGGAGTTATCAAATACTTCTTGGCTAAATTTAATCTTGATACGAATGATAATGATGAAGAAGTTATTCACATTTCTGTAAAGGCTTCTCAATTAGCAGAAAGGAGGGCATAATATGGTTACTGTTGACCCTATTCCAAGACCATTGCGTGATGTTCATATAGAGTATGAAATTGATGATGAAAAGTGCATTAACTGTAAGGACAAGCCTTGCTTGAATGTATGTC
This sequence comes from Methanobrevibacter sp., assembly GCA_016838945.1. Lineage (GTDB taxonomy): Archaea > Methanobacteriota > Methanobacteria > Methanobacteriales > Methanobacteriaceae > Methanobrevibacter. The sequence continues at coordinate 6,578 of JADLKP010000028.1, read as the reverse complement.
CTATTGATGCAGTTTATCAGGATCCAAACACAAAGTTCATTAAATTGGATGAGCATTGCTTTGGTTGTGTCTTATGTACCAATGCATGTCCTTATGATGCTATCCACATTACAAAGAGATTATCTGATCCAATCCGTGAAAATGTTCCAAACATCAATAAGAAGCTTTGCAGAGCTTGCGGTGCATGTGTAAATGCATGTAAGTCAGGAGCTATTCATTTAAGGTCTTCAGGTGGAGAGGAAGTCCATAGTGAAATTGATGAGGATAAGTGTATCCGTTGCGGATACTGTTTCAGGGCTTGCCCTACAGATGCAATCAAATATGGGGTAATCCTTCCAAAAACAGTGAAGGAAGGTAAGACCCTATGCATTGACCAAGACCAATGTATCGGTTGTATGACCTGTACAAGAATATGTCCTTCCAGAGGGGCTATCAATGTAGGCAAAACCAATAAGCTGCCGTTCATTGACCCTGCTTACTGTGCAAGATGTGAGGAATGTATGCAATCCTGCCCTACCTATGCGATTGACTATGTTGAAAGGGAAGAGGCATTCGACTCATTCAATAAGATCAAAACATTGGAGATAGCATCTGAAATTATAGATAGGGACATTCATAACATTTCCAAAGGCGTCACCAATATTGACAATGTTTTGGTAAAGTTGCTCAAGGATATTTCCAATGACTATCACTTTGAAGACTTTGATTATGAAAACTCAATGGACATTAGGGATGTTCCAAGGGATATGGAATTTTCAGATGTTGAGATATTCACATGTACAAATTGCAGGTCCATTGTAGTGAATGTAACAGATTTCCTTAATGAACGTCTGAATGCCCAACTTAAGAAGGATTTGGATGTTGTAAAGGTTTTGGACCTTGTAGAATTCTTCCCGCCAAGTTTAGGCATTGAAGTTGTTGATGAGAATTGCATTAGCTGTGGATTATGCAGAGATGTCTGCCCAACTGAATCCATAAGTTTGGATGGCCCTAATCCGATTGTGATTGATACAGACAATTCATGTGTCTACTGTGGCTTATGTGCTGAAAGCTGTAGTTTTGAAGCGATCAAACTTAAGGAAGAGTTCTTTACAAACAGAAATCATGAGATATTCTTCATTAAAAGAGACCTTAGAGGAAGAAGAAAAGGTACTGTAGAGATCAATCATCATGCTTGTCAATTATGTGAAGTATGTGTTAAAAACTGTCCAGTTGATGCATTGGGTGTTGAAGATGGGAAAGTTACAGTAAACCATGAGGATTGTATTTCATGTAGAAACTGTGAAGCAATTTGTCCTTTAAATGCAGCAAGAGTCTCTACAATCTGGCAGTTCTTATAAAATTAACTTATTTTATTTTATTATTTAATTTAATTATTACTCAAAAATTCATGGTTGAAAAATTTGTTATAACTAAAAATTTTTTAATGATATTCACTTTATATAATAATAGTAGTTATTAATTATTCATAAAAAATTATTACTCAAAAATTGGAAGATTAGATTATGGTTAAGAAAGTTTTTATCACTGATTGCGAAGGACCATTGACATTAAATGACAATGCCTATGAATTGGCAGATGTATTTATTGAGGATGGTGGAAAATTATTCAAGATCATCAGTCGCTTTGATGATTATCTTGTTGATGATGTCAAGCTTGAAAACTATCATGCTGGTGACACACTTAAGCTTATAGTCCCATTCTATAAATTGGCAGGACTGACAAATGAAAAAATGATTGAATTTTCAAGGGAAAATATCTATCTTGTTAATGGTTCTGATGACACTCTTAAATTTGCAAATGAACTTATTGATTCTTTTATAGTTAGTACTAGTTATGGCCAATATATTGAAGCTCTATGCAATTATATTGATTTTCCGTTCCAAAATACTTATCACACACAACTAGATGTATGTGGGGCTACTAATTTTAATGAATTTAGTAAAAAATCAAGTAATGTTTCATCTGATGCAAACAATTCTCAAACTATAGTGGGCACCAAATCACCTAAGTTTATTGAAGAACTTAAAAAAGTTGAGGAGTTCAGAAAGATCATACTTGAACATGGCGACGAAACTGAAGATGACTTCAATGTCTTGTATGACATTTTCTTCAATGAGTTTCCAAAGCTTGAAATCAACAAATATATTGAAAGTGTGAAAACTGTTGGTGGTAAGGGCAAACAGATTGCAGTTGAGGATATAGTTGAAAGATTTGATCTTGAAGAGGGATCCATTATATACATGGGAGATAGTATCACTGATGTTGAGCCATTGCAGTATGCAAGAGATCATGGAGGATTGTCTGTAAGCTTCAATGGAAATGAATATCCATTGAATGTAGCTGAAATTGCAGTGATATCCGACCATACAATAGTAAGTTCCATATTGATTGACCTTCATGCAAGATTTGACAAGGATTATGTTTTGGACTTTATCAGGACTTACTCTGAAAAAGGTCCCGATGATGCATTTAGAGACTTTGAAGTGGATTATTCTCTTGTTGAAGAGTTTGAAAAGGTATTCTATAATAAGCAAGCTCCAATCATTGAGATAATCACTGATGAAAATAGGGAGTATTTGCTTAAAGCAAGCAAAGAGATGAGAAATGGCATTCGTGGTAAGGATATTGGCGGTTTAGGTTAAAATAGGTTAAATAGTTAATATTAGGTAAATTAGGTTAATATTAGGTAAATTTGGTTAATATTAGTAAAATATTAAGATTTAATAATTTTCACTTTTAGTTTTATGGATTATTTATTAATTATAGATTATTGAGATGACATTTATGGTAAATTATGATAAGGTTGAAGATACATTCTTTGAATCATTTGATGGAATGTACATTAGAGCATTGATTACAGCAGAAGATGAATTGACTGTAAAGGAAGCGGCATATGATGCTACAGCTACACCAAGCGCTGTCATTGGCAGAGTGGAAGCAGGTGTGGAATCTTTTGTGGACGGTGATAAGACTCCAGATGGAAGACCTGGAGCTATTGTCCAATTTTGGCTTACCGATGACTTGAAGAAGTTTGAAAAGGAATTGTCATATAGGATTCGTCAGGACATTCTGGTAAAACCATTTACAAGGGTATTCAGCATAACCGAAAACCCTGTCGGTTCAATTCCAATGATGGAAAGTGTAGGTCATTGTGGAGATGGATATGAATGGGAAATTGAGGAATATGGAAGAAAAATGATCAATGTTCCTATTGCCGTTCCTGATTTCCAGATTGAATCTGAACTCTCCTATGCAGAAGGTATCATGGGCGGTAACTTCTGGTATATGTGTTCCACTAAAGAGGCTGTTTTAAAGGCAGGAAGAATTATTATAGACACCATTATGGAAGTGGATGGAGTCTGCACTCCATTTGGAATATGCTCTGCAGCAAGCAAACCTGAAACCAATTTCCCTGAAATTGGTCCAAGTACCAATCATCCTTATTGCCCTTCCCTAAAGGAAAGGCTTGGTGAAGAGTCAAAAGTTCCGGAAGGGGTTAATTATATTCCTGAAATCGTTATCAATGCAACTGATGAAGAGGCAATGAACTTGGCTATCAAAAAGGCAATTGATGCAATAATTGACATTCCAGGGGTGGAAAGAATTTCCGCAGGTAACTTTGAAGGTCAATTAGGTGAACATAAGACCAACTTATTGGATATTTTGAAATAGAAACTTTATGATAGAAACTCTTAAAATAAATGTGAGTGAATTAAATGGATGAAAATGATTTGAATGATTCAAATTCTTCAAAAAATATAACTGCTGAAGATTTAGGTGTCGATGAGATTGTATATGATGCCATCAATGTGGATGTAATAGGATTCGGAGCTTTGAATGTTGATAAGCTCTATAAGGTAGGTCATATTGCAGAAATCGATGAAGAAAGCTTCATTAAAGGTGAAGAGGAATCTCCAGGTGGTTCAGCAGCCAATACAATCATAGGTCTTTCAAAACTTGGATGCTCAACATCTTATATCGGTAAGATTGCAGATGATGAGGAAGGAGATTTATTGGAATACAATCTGATGATCAATGATGTTTATCTCACTAATCTCATCTATGCAGATGAAGGCAATTCCGGAAAAGTATTAGGATTTGTTTCCGATGCAGGAGATAGGGCACTTTATGTAGACCCTGGAGTGAATGATGAGATTAGAATTGATGAAATCAATCCATTGAATGTAAATGCCTGTAAGATACTCCATTACACATCATTTGTTGGAGATTCATTTTATGCTCAAAAGGAACTCTTGAAAATCCTTGGTGACAATATTGTTCTAAGTTTTGATCCTGGAATGCTATATGTTAAGAAAGGAGTGGAGGAACTTAAGGAAATCCTTGAGAGAACCAATATTCTTCTCATTAATGAGAGTGAATTGAAAATATTGTTTGAGGATTATTATAAGGAAAAGTTAAATTTATCTGATGATGCAGAATTAAGCTTCAGGGATTTGGCAGTGCATGTCCGTGATGATGGAATTGATGCTGTTGTTGTAAAAAGAGGTTCCGATGGAGCTTATGCCATAAACAAAAAGGATGAAGAGGTTAAGATACCTGCATTTGAATGTGAAGCTATTGACACAACAGCTGCAGGAGATTCTTTCAATTCAGGATTCTTATATTCCTATCTTAAGGGATATGATTTGGCTAAATCATGCATTATAGCTAATTGGGTTGCTTCAAGATCTGTTCAGGCCATAGGCATTTCTGGTTTGCCTAATTTAGAGGAATTGGAGGAGTTTATGGAGTCCTTATAAAAAATGATATAATAAATTATTTAAATTATTTAAAAGATATAATTATATAATAATGTTTTGAAAGCTTAGTGAATTTAGATTTAAAAATTTGCTTAATATTAGTAAATGAATAGACTTTATCTATGGGGATAAGAAAATGGAAATTAAACTAAAAAAGCAGATTGAAACCTTGGAGAGGGAAATCACTCTTAAATCTGTAGATTTAGATGAAGATATTGAAGACTTCAGTATAGAGATTCATGATTTCAAAGATCAGGAAAAGCTTATTACCATTTCACCTCGCTGTGTTAGATGCAATCTTTGTGTTGATGAATGTCCTATCAATGTAATCAGTTCTTCTACTTGGCTTAAAAGGGCTAAGATTGGTGAAGATTGTGTGCAATGTGAAATTTGTGCTCAAACCTGTCCGGTTTCATGTATTTATGTATGGGATGCTGAAACAGTCATTAAGGAAGATGATTCAGTTGAATATAGATTGAAAGAAGTAAAGGTTCCTCATAGAAATCTTAAGATGGAAGATATTTCCATTAATCGTGAAGTGTGTATTGGATGTGGGTCTTGTCTTAAGTACTGTCCAACCAATGCAATATCCTTAAGAACTGAAGAATTCATTGAGGCACATGGGGAAACATGTCCAAATGTCGGAGCTATTGATTCTGAAGATGGACATATGTACTCATATATAGATAAAGACCGTTGTTGCGGTTGTGGATCTTGTGCTAACTTATGCATTCAAGGAGCAATTAGTCTTAAAAGAGATTTAGGTCCTGTGGTAATTTACAGTCACATAGAGGTCAATCAGGATGTCTGTGTAGCTTGTGAATTATGTGAAGATAATTGTCCTGTTGGAGCCATTAAAGTGGTGGATGGAGAGATTCTTCTCAATAATAATAAGTGTATAAGATGTAAGGAATGTACCAGCAGATGTCCTGTTGGTGCTTTAAATTTGGTTCTGGATGATTAATTAAGGCAAATTATCTTTACAGATTTTGGATGAGTAATTGATAGACAAATTATATTTACAGAGTTTTATAAAAAAATCAAAAATGTGGAGAAGTGTTTGAAAATGAAAGCTAAAGAGATGATGGATAAGGATTTTGTTCATGTATCAAAAGATGATACAATTGAAGCGGTTTCCATTAAGATGGAAGAATCTAAAAGATTCACCGCTCCTGTTTTAGATGAAAAAATGAAATTGGAAGGATGGATTACTTCATTCAACATTACAAAAGGTTTACGTGATGGCAAAAAATTGATTTCTGAAGTAATGGATCCTGTTGAAAATATTTTAGTTATCAAAGAAGATGAAGCTGCTAAAAACACTGTAATTGAAATTTCAAAACATAAGCTAATCAGTGTTCCTATCATAAATGATGAAAATCAGGTGATTGGTGTATGCAGATCTGTAGATGTTGTAGACTCAATGTCTTCATTATATGACATTAAAGTTGTTAAAATCTATGAAGCTATGCAAAAAGAGCTTAGGGGAGTTACCTGGGAAGAATTGATGGAAGCTTCCGCTAAAATCAGTACAAGAACTACTGGTGTTAAAATCACTGCTGAAGAGTATGAGAAAAACATTCAAAATGCTACTTTCGGTGAAGCTATTTGGGCAACTGGTGGACTTGAAAAGTTCTTTGCAGGACTTATTTCTGTTGGAGAAATAGTAATAGCACGTAAAGTAGGTCGTGCAAGACGTTAAATTTTGAAATCTCTTTAGATTTTTAAATTTCTCCTTTTTTTTTTATTTTCATTGATTTATTTATTTTTTTTTATTTTTATTTTAACTTATTTTTTGCTTTTTTTTTATTTTAT
>JADLKP010000303.1 GCA_016838945.1 Methanobrevibacter sp. | reverse complement strand
TGAATTATTTCTATTCTAAAAAAATTTATATATAATATGATTTAAAAATTAATGTGTAAAATGATTATGTTTAAATTTTACTAAATTTTATTTAAAATCATTTTTTTATATTAATTTTAGTTTAGAGGTCTTTAAATGGATTATTTTTTACTTGGAATTGTTTTTATTATTTACTTCCTTATGGTAGGTTACGTAGGTTACCTGGCATGGAAAAGAACCAATTCCTCTGAAGACTTCATGGTTGCTGGTAGGCAGACTCACCCATACATCATGGCATTGAGTTATGGTGCTACCTTCATTTCAACAGCGGCTATTGTGGGTTTTGGAGGAGTTGCAGGTAAATATGGTATGGGAATATTATGGCTTGCATTCTTGAATATTCTTGTAGGAATATTCATTGCGTTTGTATTCTTCGGTAAAAGGACTCGTAGAATGGGTAAAAATCTTGGTTCACTTACATTCCCTGAGTTTTTAGGTCGTAGATTTGACAGTAAGTTCCTACAATTTTTCAGTGGAGTTTTAATCTTCTGTGCCATGCCGATTTATGCAGCAGTGGTGCTTATTGGTGCAGCAAGATTTATGGAATCTTCCTTAATGCTAAACTTCAATGTAGCTCTTTTAATCCTTGCAATAGTAATTTGCGGATATGTGCTTTTCGGTGGATTGAAAGGGGTAATGTATACTGATGCATTGCAAGGAAGTATCATGTTTATTGGAATGTTGATTTTACTTGTATTCATTTATTGGGTATTAGGTGGTGTGACTGAAGCTAACACCGCTTTAACCAACATGGCTCATTTATATCCTGCAGATGCCCTGGCTGAAGGTGGTACTGGGTGGACAAGCTTCCCTAAATTTGCAAGTCCGTTTTGGTGGTCACTTGTAACCACTACCATTATGGGAGTGGGTATCGGTGCATTGGCTCAACCTCAGCTTGCAGTAAGATTCATGACAGTAAAATCTGACAAAGAATTGCACAGATCACTTTTAATTGGTTCCATATTCATCTTTGTAATGACTGGAAGCGCTTATGTTGTAGGGTCCTTATGTAATGTTTACTTCTATCAGAACTTTGGACAGATAGCTATTGATTTTGTTGGAGGGAACATGGACTCAATCATTCCGACATTCATTTCAACTGCACTTCCTGAATGGTTTGTATATATCTTCCTGCTTTCATTGCTTGCAGCAGCTATGTCCACTTTATCCTCACAGTATCACACTCAAGGTACTGCATTGGGACATGATATAGCTGATGCATTTAAAAATAGGGGAACTTCTGAAGGATTCACAGATGAGGAACTAAAATCAAGCGCTACAACTAAAGAAACCAGAATTGGATTTATTTCCATAAGTCAATTGGGTATTTTGATTGCTGTTGTCTTATCATTGATAATAGGTTTGTCCTTACCTGGAAGCATTGTTGCATTAGGCACTTCCTTATTTATGGGACTATGTGCAGCAGCATTCTTGCCTGTTTACTGTGCAGCATTATTCTGGAAAAGAGCTACAAAACAAGGAGCTCTTGCAGGATTCTTCGCAGGTACATTAACAAGCTTGTTCTTGCTTGTATTTGTATTCAAGAAGACTGCAACAGGATTAGGTATTTGCAAATTCATTTTTGGTGTGGATATGTTAATCAATACAATGCCTTGGTATAACATTGACGTGATGATATTTGCAATCCCAGTTTCTGCAATAGTTTTAATAGTTGTAAGCTTATTAACACAACCGATGGATGAAAAGATTCTTAACAGGTCTTTCAAAGGGCTTGACGATGGTGGTAAATAGGTGATATCATGATGGTTTTAGGAATAGAAGATCCATGGATTTGGAGTGTATACATTCTTATGGTTGTAATGACTCTTATTTGTGTTATTTATGGTGCAGTTAATTGGAATAAAGGAGATTAATTCTCTTTTATTTTTATTATTTTTATCTTTTTTTTTTCAATTTTGCTCTAATTTTTCTAATATTTCTTTTTCTCTTCAAAATTCTTATTTTAAAATTTTT
>JADLKP010000027.1 GCA_016838945.1 Methanobrevibacter sp. | reverse complement strand
TTGGAAAAAAATAAAAAATAAAAAATTATATAAACATGCTGTCATTGGAATTTGACGCATTTGTGCTGGCATTTACTTGACCGTATGCTTTTCCCAAAAGCCATATGCAGTGCAACTTGCCTTTGAAAATCTTTTTAATGGTTAAATTAAACGATCCTTTGTCAAACCATCTTCAAATATGAAGCCTGTTATTATGAAACGCTTCAGTTCGTCATTTGGATGTTGCAATTCAAAGTCAAGCATGAAACTGTTTAGTGCAAATCTGATATCCCCGATAAACTCCTGGTTTACGGCTTTTTTTTATGTTGTGGATTAAAGTCTGTTGCTGCTGTGACACTTCTCTAGCACAAATATTATTATCTGGTCTCTTTCCCTTCAGACATATGACATCCAGGGGATTGTTGTTTGGATAATTTATAAAAAATAAAAATTTGAATTGTCATCTGGTATCTTCTGTCTGAATATTCCTTTTTCTACCCGCCAGTCTTGAATTTGTTTTTCATCAATCATGTTTTTATTTATTTTTATTAATTAATAAACTTTTTTTATTATTAATTAACAATTCTATGTTTCAAGCAATTCATTTTTTATCTAAAAACAATTATTTTTTAAAAATTTGTCTCATTTATTTTTAAATTTTCCATTTGTTTGATTAATTTCATTAAACTCGAGTTTTACGAAACAATAAAGCTATATGCAACGTATATTCTTTTGGAAATTGATAAGTTCCTAAATGATTTGGATAAGCATTTCATATAAGAGTATGATGAATGCTCCATTGAAGATCTTCAGTTTGATTATTTGAATTCACTGGAGGATTTCATAAATCCTGGCAATAATAAAAAAGTAATCTTTTTAATTTTTTATAATTTTCAATTCTTTTTTTACAAACATTTTAAGAAAAAGTTTTCATTGATTTTTTTTCTATAAACTGTTTAGTTAAACGCATATTTTTTTAACAATTTTATATTAATTTAGTTAATTATTAATTTAATTAATTATTAATTTAATTAATTGTTTATTTTATATAATATTTTTTGGCTTTTTTACTATCACATAATTATTTTTTAAATTTATGTTCAACTTGTTAGATAATTATATATATCTTGTTTTTCTAAAATATAAATTGAAATATATTGCATATAATATATTTTTAGTGAAAATTTGTTTTCGCTATTGAAAATATCTAATATTTTCTAAAACTTTATATAATGTAACTAGGGGTTTTTAAAATTTTTAACTTTTCATGTTAATTTTTTCCCTGAAAGAATTAGGTTTAGGGTAACGATTTATTGGTCTGTTTAATTAATGGATGGTTAAATGGATTTAATAAACAATATTTTTTTCTAATTTGTTACATATGTTTGAATCTAAAATATTTGTTTTAAATGAATATGATGCATTTGTTTAAATGAGTATTTTTTGGAGAACTTATGGTGAACTTTTATGGGTAAATTTGAAAGCAAAATTTTGTATATTTTATTAATTGGTATCCTATTGTGCTCTGTCCAAGCGATTGCTGCAGCAGACGTTGGGGATACTGATGATGTTTTTGATTTATCTAGTGATATAGAAAATATTGAAGCAGACAGCATAGATGATGTTCCTATTGCATCAGAAGATCTTGATGCTGAAGATAGTGACATATTGGAAGCATCAGAATCTGAAGAAATATTATCTGAAGGTGAAGGTACTTTTACTGAATTAAATAATAATATTCGTAACGCTCCAAGATGGGGCACTTACGAATTGGATAAAGATTATACCAAGCAGTCAGGTGAAAGTAATATTCAAATTAGTAAATCAATTACCATTGATGGAAAAGGCCATACACTTGATGGTAATTTTATTAGTGGAGGTATTTTGGATACTAGTAACTCTCTTAATCCATTAGATTTAATAAGCACTATTACTTTGAAGAATATTAATTTCGTAAATTCTGCAGGTACCGCCATATACGCTGGTAATTATCATATAATTATTGAGAACTGTAAATTTGATAATTGTAATGGCACCGGCTCTTCTGGTGGTGCTATAGAACTTCGCGGTAATAGGGCTGAAATTTCTGATTCCACTTTCACAAATTGTGTCGCAAACAATGGTGGTGCAATTTACACTGTTTCAGACACAATTATTGACGGCTGTACATTTAAAGGCAATAATGCAAGTACTGGTAGTGCTATTTATAATGCTATTGGATTACTATCAACTAATAGGTTAAGCATTTATGATTCTACAATTTTGGAAAATCAAGCTGAAGCAAGAAGTCTTGATATAGATACTGATGCTGAATGGTGGTCTACCAGTTTCCATGAGTTTGATATTACCTTTGAAGGTCGTGACAATCTGATTAATGGTATTTACACTCAAAATGGACATACTAGCCTTACTCGTGTAACTTATCACTCAGAAAACGGAGAAGAGGAAATCACTTCTACTTTCCCTACCCGCCAATATGAAGAAGCAGGAATTAATATCACTCTTTGTATTACATATAGAGATGGAACTCCTGTCTTGAACACTACAAAGATGACTGATGCTGATGGTCTTTGCAAATTCAATTCTACCTTATTGATAGATGAATTGCAATTGGAACCTGGCGAATATACTGCTTATGCTGTTCACGAAGAAGATTCATATTATACTGGAATCAAGTCTAGAAATATGAATTTCGAATGTGTGAGAGGATACTACAAAACCAATGTTTCTGATGAAGAAATTGAAGGTTATCCTGAGCAAAAAGGAGTGGAAGTTACCTTTGATGTTAATAGGTTAACTGGCAACAAAGACGCTGTCAAAAATGGTACTGTGTATGTGGTCATTGATGATGAAAAGTATACAGCTACCGTTGAAGATGGAAAGGCTACTTTGAAAATCAATTTGCCTAAGGAAAGTGGTGAATTCAATGTAACCTATGATGGTACTGGTACACAGTACTATTGGAATTCAACTGGAACTCTTAAGATAAACATTATTCCTAAGATTGATCCTGAGGTTACTGTACGTGTTCACAGCATTTATGTTGGCCAAAATGAAATCCTTACTTACTCTGTTACCAGTGGTGCTACCGGTACTGTAAATATTACCATTACTGGTGATGCGCTTGATGCACCTATTACATATCTTGACGAAGAAATTAGTGTTACTGGTATTGTGGTGTCTGGCTTGGCTGCTGGCGATTATACTGTTAAAGTAGAGTATAGTGGAGATTATAAGTACAATAAGGCTGAAAATACTGCTACTTTCACTGTTTCCAAGATTCCGACCACCATTAATAATGTGTCTGAGTCTGGTAAGCCTGGTGAATCTAAGGATATCACATTTACTGTTAAGACTGATGATGGTGCTGATGTAACTAATGGTACTGTGAAGTTTACTGTTGACGGTACTCCGTATGAGGTTGATGTAAAGGATGGTAAGGCTACATTTGAAGGTGTTGTATTACCAAATCCTGGCAATCACACTTATGAAGTATCCTATGTTGGCAATGATTACTTTGCTGATTCTGCTGGTGAACTTAACTTAAGTGTAAGAAAGCTCACTGTAACTGTTACTGCAGAAAAGGTAATCGGCTGTTCCGGTGATGTTGTTGATGTCATTATTCATGTTGTAGATGAAGACGGCAATCCTGTCACTGGTGGTTCTGTTGTTTATGAAATTGATTATGACAGCAGAAAATTGAATGCCGATGGCGATGGCACTCCTGTGGAAAATGGTGAAGCCGAATTGCAAGAGACCCTTAAGGGTGCTCCTGGCCTTTATGATGCAAAAGCATCTTACACAGGCAATGAGCTCTATGAGGATGCTGAAGGTCAAGGTGAAGCTGAAATATTGAAATTAAACACCACTACCGAAAGTGAAGACTATTCAGGTAAAGTGGGTGATAAAGTGGATGTTACAGCTGATATTCTTGATCAAAACGGCAAAGCTGTTCAAAATGGTACTGCTACCTTAACTGTTGACGGCAAGGAATACACCGCTGAAGTAAAAGACGGCAAGGCTGTCTTTGAAGGTGTGGAATTAAGCAAAAACACTACTGCAACCATCAAATACGAAGGCAATGACTGGTATAACCCGTCTGAAACTGCCATCAACTTAACTGTTGAAGAAGAGCAAAGTTCTGATGAGGAACCTGAAGAAGAACCTGCGGATGATTCTCAAGAAGAACCTGCAGACGAACCTGCGGATGATTCTCAAGAAGAACCTGTAAAAGCTCCAGTTAAGACTGTAGCTGCTGAAAAAGGTTTAGCAACTGGTAATCCAATCGCTATGCTCTTATTGGTATTAATGGCTTTAGTTTCAACTATATCTATTAGACGTCAAAAATAATATTTTATTTTTGGAAGATAACCATCTTCCTTTTTTTATTTTTTTTAAAATTAGTTTAAAATGCTTCTTTTCTAGGTTTCAAAATGTTTAATCTTTTTTTCTTTTTATATTAGTTTGATTAAGTTCATTAAACAATAATTTATAGAAACTCAAATTAATGTCATCATATTCTTATTTTACTAAAGAAAAATATTATAAAAAATAAATAGCCCAATATCTTATTTTTTATGTTTGAATTCCTCTTTCTTCTGTTCAAACTCATCTCTCTTCTGTTCGATTCTCTCATCCCTAGATTCAATTACTCCTCTTTCTTGTGCTCAAACTCATCTCTCTTCTGTTCGAATTCCTCTTTTTTCTGTTCTATTTTCTCTTCCCTAGATTCAATTAATTCCTCTCTGTTCTGTTCAAATTCTTCTTTTTTATATTCAAATTCCTCTCTCTTAACTTCAATTTCTCCTTCCAATTTATTTTCACCATTTAAAATGCTTCTTACAACGATATAATAGATAATGGCAAATATTACCTCAGTCAGCAACATTCCAACTAAAACACATATTCCTGAAGTTAAAACTGGAACTAATAATAAGATCAATATCATTTCAAAAATTATCATTCCATTTGTTAAAATTAAAGAATGGTAACTTTTTCCCAATCCATCCAACATTTTAACTGATAATTTTGATACATTTTCAGAGGATACTATTAAAATACCCGCTAATGCAATGTAAAATACTGATGTTTCAACACCTGTAACGTTAAATAAAGCAAATCCATAATCTCTTATGAAGAAGAATACTACAGTACAGATTATAGATAATGACAAAGAAACCTTAATTGTATAATAATAAATATCCTTTAATTTTTGGATTTCTTTTGCACCAAACAACTGTCCACAAATAGTTAGTATTGATTTAGAGAATGATGATTGAGGAGATGAAATCAAACTTTGAATTTGTGATGCTGTTGAATATAGCAATACTCCAATATGACCAAGTTGTGCAATTAAAATACTGTTAATGAACATCATGTAAACACTCCATAATATGTTAATAATAAAATTTGGAATGGACACTATAAATATTTCAAAAACAATACCTGGTTTAAAATATTTAAAGTTCAAGACAACTTGGGTCTTTCCACTTAAATATAAATACAAGAAGGTGATAACAGAGACAAATGTAGATATAATTGTTGCATAAGCCACACCTTTAATTCCCAAACCTAATACAAATATAAAAATCGGGACTAAAATCAAATTAGGATATTAGTTAAAATAATTACAGTAGTAGGTGTTTTTGAATTTCCTTCTGCTTGAAGAGTATTTATAAATAAGCTTGAAAGAAGCAATAAAAATGAAAATGTAAACAGTGGAGTCAAATAATCTATTGCTAACTCAATAGAATCGGTAACATTCATTAAACTCAAAATATCCTTTAAAAAGAATGTAAGCAATGACAAGATTACTCCAACTATAATGCATGTTATAACACCATGTAAAATTGAGTTATATGACCCCTTTAAATCGTGTTCACCAATTTCCCTTGAAATTAATGAATTGGTTCCAACACCTACGGCTTCCCCAAATCCAGATATCAATAAAATTAATGGTTGTGAGACACCGAATGCAAAAAACGCTTCTGAACTCAATTGAGATACCCAGAACAAATTAACTATCGAATAACAAGAATTAAAAAGAATAAGGAAGTATATTGGTGTGGAAAATTTCCAAAAAGCTCCCTTCGGGTCATGTAGTATATCTATATTTGTATTCATAAAAATAGTATATTTATTGAGATAAATAAATTTTTTGCATTATGTTCATAATAAGTTAATTTAGTTCATTAAACAATAGTTTTACGAAACACAAGCGGTACAGAAAAAGTGAATATTGTCTGCAAGGATTCAATTGTAAAAATAGCTGTATGTTATGCAGATGATCTTGTAGTAAAAGAAGAAAAAAAAGAAGATAAGGATAAGATGATAATATAATATCCTATCCATTGAATGTTATTTTATTTTAGCATAACCATTTGATATGCATTTTCCTTTTTTAAGTTGGTCTCCATAAAAAAGAGTTACCCATACTTTACCTTTAGGTGCTGCATTCTGAGCCCAACTCATGATTCTCATTTTTATTGGTTTTTTGACTTTTTTGTACTTATATTTTACAACCTTCTTTTTGTAAGTGTAAACTTTTTTAGTACAATAGTAGTAATGTTTGTAACTACCCTCAATGAAATCAAATTCACTTTTATGTTTCTTTTTATTAATTTTCCAACCATTTTTTCTTAGCTTTTTGGCTTTATTCTCAGTATACTTTCTTTCCTTTGTTGACTGTATTCCAAATATTGCAGATTTACCAAGATATTTCCATTTACCAATAGTTTTTGCTACCCTAACCTTTTTGTACACAGGTATAGCTTTTTTAACGGTTTTGTATTTTTTTGGAACTGTTTTAGTAACTGTTGCATACTTTCTAACTTTATAAGCTTTTTCAACTTTATATTTTTCAGTTACTGTATAAGGTACTTTCTCTTGATAAGTCTCTTCTACGGTATAAGGATCATATTCTGTATACTGTTCATCCTCAAGATATGTGCTTGTTTTTGTGAAATTAGTAAAATCACTTTCAAAATAACCTGCAAACTGGAATACTTTTCCATTTTCATCTTTGTATTCCCACCAGTCATTTACTCCATTTGGATAATACTTTTCAGTATATGTTCCATTATTCACATATCCATTTTTTTGAAGATTCTTGACCTTATCTTCATTCATTACTCTTTTAGCTTCATAAGAAAGTACAATATTTCCAGTTTCGCTGTCAATACCATAATCTTGATAAAGTCTTGCTGTGTTTACAGTTTCAACTTCTGTTTTGGTTTTATTTACTTGTCTTGTTTTATTAATTTCATTATATTTAGTTACGTTTCTTGTTTTCTCAACAGTTTTGTATTTAGTTACATTTCTTGTCTTTGTAACATTTTTATATTCAGTTTTATAACTGGTTAATTTCTTATATTCCTTATTAGTTATTTTTACCTTGGTTTTCCCCTTTGTTACTGTATGTGCTGCATCAGCTGCCCCAATACACATACCAATAACAAATAATGACAATATCACTATTGCCAATTTTTGTTTTTGATTCATAAGTTTTCCCCATTAATATTTGATTAGAATCACTTTATATTTGCAGTTCCTTTTTTCAATAAGTTTCCGTTGCAATATATTTCCACATATACTTTTTTACCTTTTAATAAACGATTTGCAGAGTTAGTGGTTCTTATATTCATTAATATTGGTTTTTTAGTCTTTACGGCTTTAATGATTGGAATTTTTTGTTTAACTGCTACTTTCTTTTTGCTTTTTATAACATCATATTCTATGTAACTGCCATCTGATTTATATTTTGTAATTGTCTTTACAAGTTTCCATTTTTTATATGGATATTTTTGATGGGTGCCTCTGTAATTAGTATATGTATCAGTTTTTGCATTGTAAACTACTTGTTTGAGTTTTACTGTTTTGTATTTGTAAACAGTCTTGTACTTGTAGCCTACTACTCGATCTAATTTAACTTTTTTGTATCCTACTGTTTTTTGTACTTTTGCCTTGACTCTGACTTTATATGGTTCTTTAACTTGATATTTTTCAGTTACTGTGTAAGGCACTTTTTCAACATTATATTCCAATTCACCTTCTTCAAATCCAGTATAATCCTGTTTATACCTTCCACTTTCATAATATTCAAGGTCTTTCTCATCCAAATCATATAATGTAGTCCATGTTTTACTTCCACCATCAGATGTCACATTCACATTAATGTGGTATTTTGTAACATTCCTTGTCTTTGTTACTGTCTTGTACTTTGTTTGTGTCTTTGTTAATTTTTTATATTCTTTGTTAGTTAATTTGGCTTTGTATTTACCTTTTTTTACTGTGTGAGCAGCATCAGCTGCACCTATACACATCCCAATAATAAATATTGACAAAATGATTATTGTCAGCTTTTGTTTTTTATTCATTATTTTACCCCAATGCTTTTTTAATAAATATTTTATTAAATAAGCAATATAAAGGTTTCTAAAATAATTTAGAATTCTTAAATCAGTTAATTGCCCCAAATAGTAATGCAAATCTAATAAAAATTATAGTTTATTTGAGTTTCGTAAAACCTTAGTTTAATGAACTAAATTAAACAAAATAGAAAAATTGAAAATAAAAGATTTATATTAAAAAAATAAAAAAGATAATTTTATTTTTCGATAAACTAATTAGAAAAATTTAACTAAAAATAATTCCTTGTTTCATTAACTTAGATTTAACATAATTTTCGGATAATAACTCATTTTCTTTATATGAGAATCTGATTAAAGTTACATTATTTTCTTGACATTTTTGTTCTTTAATTTTATCTCTTCCTATATTCTTTTTGAGACCTTCTTCTCCACCCCATGCTTTAATAGGTTTAAAATGTTGAATTCCATCATATTCAATTGCTAAATTGAGATCTGGAACAAAAATATCAATTTCTTGTCCTTTTAGCCATTTGGCTCTATGATGATGAATCACTTTTTTATTTGGAAAAATCGATTTGACAATCCTATATAATTCAGTTTCAGTAACAAATCTTTCACCAATCTTTCGAAACCCTAACTCTTCTCTAGTTAAATTATTAGTTCTTCTTTCCAAATCTTCATCATTTATTTCTTCATTTAATAATTTGTATTCAAAAAATTTCTTTTTTGCATAAGCGCCATATTTTCTCTCAAATTCACTACGTGCATACATTTTATGACAAAAATTATGTGTAGAAGTTTTACCACGACAAACTTCACAAGCATTTTCATAATAAGGGAGATTGTTTATATCCAATCTCAAATCTTTAAGAGTGAATCCTCGTTCTTTTAATAACATATCATCAATTATAAATAGTCTTTGAGTAGTTTTAGTTATAATTTCTTTACCTTCTAAATTTTTAAATTTCATTTCAGTTATAATCTTTCTTTGCTTACAACCTTCAATAGCTTCTTTAAAACATGAACAGAAACAAATAAAACCACATTTTTCACATTCCCATATTAAATGCCAATTAAAGTTACCATTATATAATATTCTAAAATCGTGACTACAATCTACATTAGGATATAATTCAGCTGTTGTTATTTGCTTAACAA
This sequence comes from Methanobrevibacter sp., assembly GCA_016838945.1. GTDB lineage: Archaea > Methanobacteriota > Methanobacteria > Methanobacteriales > Methanobacteriaceae > Methanobrevibacter. Next base: position 6,812 of record JADLKP010000027.1, on the reverse strand, counting down.
ATTTAAAACCTATGGTGAAAGAAATAGTTAAATTTGTTTGTGTTTTTAATCGTTTAATATTAAACTTTTCAATAGTGATAAACCAAGGTTCTGGAACAGAAATATTAAAATTGTCTTGATAAAAATTATTCACATCCTTTTCTAATGGAATTTTTAAAGTGTACTCGAATGTTCTTAAAAAAACCTGATTATTAAATTCTATTTCCTCCCATCTAGATGTTTCCTCATCATATTTCATTAGATTAAGTGTTTTATAATATCCTTCATTAAATTTTAAGTCTAAAATTGAAATAAATTCTCTTTGGTTAAATTTGGCATTATGTACTTTTTTTCTTTTAAATCCTTTTAGATTTTTATTTTTAACTTGCTCATTTAACCAAACATCTAATTCTTTAAAATCTGAAGACAAAATAGAATTAATTAAACGAATTATTTCTTGTGTAGTTTTATTTGAAAATGGTGGTAACCTTATTTCCCAACTAATATCCTTTGACATGAAAAAACCCCTTAAAAAAATAACAATATAAATAAAAATATGAAATTATTTATATTTAATATTTCTTTTTTAATCCGATTCCCTTCATCTCCTTTTGAATGGTTATGTACTCCTGTGAGAACTTGTGTTTCGTAAAACTCTGGTTTAATGAACTAATCAAACTTTAAATTATTTTTTATTTCTTCATTTTATTTTCTATATATTTTGGAATCTCGTTTATGTTTTCTTTAATGTTGTCTGTCTTATTTTCCATATAAACTGGGATTCTTTTTCTTTTTGATTCTATAAATTCGCTAATATCATCAATATTTAGGAAATTGTCAACATCATCCCTTGTTGGGAAGATTTTCTTGGAATGATTAACTGATAATGTTTGATTAATGTTTTTGCTTTCCTCATTTCCAATTTTTTCTTCAACTTCAGGACTTTTTAATCTAAAAATTGTTATTTCAGGAGCGCAATTGATTCTGAGCCAGAAAACATTTGTTCCCAATCCTTTAGATGTATATTGTACCATATCACCGACTTGGTATTCTCCAACAGGGTATTTTCGAGAACATTCACTTCTAAGAATTGTGGTGTTAAGTCCAGGAATAATGAATTGCCCTCCATGTGAATGGCCGGATATTTGAAGAGCAAATCTTCCGGTGGTAGCTGCAATATCTGCAAAATCAGGCTCATGAGCAAGCATTATCGCAGGACCATCTTCAGGTATCTTCATCATTACAGCATCCATGTCTTCCTTATTCACCTTCATGCTGTCAACACCTGCAATGTGAAGTTCAGCCATTCCGTTTTCAGCATCTCTTGATATTGAATGGACATCATTGCTCACGTCAATTATTCCTGCATTTTTAAGGATTTGCCTAATTTCCTCTGCTCCGTTCCAATGGTCATGGTTTCCAAGCACTGCAAAGGAGCTGTCCTTAACTTCAATCATTGATAGGCATCGTTCAAGGTCTTCTGCAACATCCTCAAGAACATAGGATACATAGTCTCCAGTAAGTGCAACCATGTCTGGTTCCTGTCTGTTTACAATATCGATTACACCTTCCAGATACTCTGCAGTCAACCATTGACCAAGATGAAGATCAGATAGGTTTACAATTTTATAGTCATGGAAAACAGGGTCTAAATCCTTGATTTCAACATTAACCTCAACAATATCATATCTGCTTTCATCAAATTCTATAGGTACGATCTTTTCTCGAGTGATTGTCATTCCCTTTTGTATCTTTTGCTTGGCAACAAGTCCGAATGGTTTTTCACTAGACATATTTTTCACTTTTTAATGATAATTTTGAAATATTTTTTCTATATTGTAATGATATATATTTCTTAATAATTATATTCTTCTAGGGTATGTTTTTCCCTAATAGTTTACAATTTATTTTATGAATAGGCTTAAAAAAAGTTTAAGTTAATATATAAAAAGTTTTTAAAATAGTAAAGTGAAAAAGATGATAATGAATAAAAAAAGAAAAAATAGATTAATAAACTAAAGTATTTGTTTATTAGTTTAATTAAGTTCATTAAAGCGGAGTTTTACTAAACACCAGATAGATCCATCTTGCCCATATCAAAATCAACACTCTCATTGAAAACCAATTCACCATTTGGATCTGTAATCTCCAATTGAATATGGCTGACATTATAGAATTCATTGGTTTGAATGGAACCTAAAGTGAAAGGCTGCGAATCCTTAGAAAAATGAAACACGGTACTCAAGTAGTCATCCTCATAAGATTTTATGAAATTATTGTCTGTGTCATAATAGCTTGCTTTCATCTGATAACCTTTAGGATCATCTGGCAAGTTCTTGAAGACTCCTTCCAATTCATAATTATAAAATGGAACTCCATCATTTACAAAAGTGAATCCATAAGTGTTCTCCTTAATCAGGGTTATGTTTTGAGAATCATCAGTGTTGTTTCCTATGAAACTAAAGGCCATTATTCCCACTATAGCCACGATTACTACAAGTGCAGCTAAAGCTTTAAAGTTCGGTGCATTTCTGGAAGTCTTTGCATGGTTGCCTGATTTCATTCTTTGGTCAACATCTTTTAGATCATGTCCACATTTTGCACAAAACAATGCTACATCTTCATTTTCTTCCCCACATTCAGGACAAAACTTAGTCATTACAATCCCCCCATATTAATATTTTTTTAATAATGATTTTTTTATTCAACCATCATAATAAATTTATTGATTCAAAGTTTCGTTAAATTAGTTCATTAAACTAAAGTTTTACGAAACAACTTTTATCTCCTTTTTTAAGTTTAATTCGCCGTTATAATAAAATTTAAATATATAAAAAGCTAAAATACTTATAATTGTTTTAATTAATCAAAACAAAAATCTATTCAAATGGAGGTTTTATATTGAAAAAATTGGATGATATTACAATATCAAAAGCGATTATACAGGAATATATGAATGATTTTTTAGATTACACAGATATGGATGTAGCCATTGGTGGGGGAGGCCCTTCTGGAGTCACTGCCGGATATTATCTTGCTAAGGCAGGATATAAGGTTGCATTGTTTGAGAGAAAGCTCAGCATAGGCGGAGGCATGTGGGGTGGTGGAATGATGTTCAATAAGGTTGTCGTTCAGGAGGAAGGAAAGAGAATCCTCGATGAGTTTGGAATCAGATCTAAAGTTTTTGAAGACAATTATTATGTTGTTGATTCGGTTGAATGCACTTCCACCTTATGTTCCAAAGCAACTCAAGCAGGGCTTAAAATATTTAATCTGATGTCTATTGAAGACTTGATGGTTAGGGAAAATGGAATAAATGGGATTGTATTGAATTGGAGCTCTGTAGAGATGTCTGGATTGCACATAGATCCATTGACTGTCAGAGCTAAGGCGGTCATTGATGCAACAGGCCATCCAACAGAAATCACCAAGATTGTTGAAGAGAAGATGGGAGGAAGACTGAATACTGCAACAGGTAGGATAATGGGTGAGAAATCCATGTGGGCTGATAGGGCAGAATCCAAGATATTGGAAAATGTTACTGAAGTTTATCCCGGATTATATGTTACTGGAATGGCTGCAAATGCAGTTCATGGCTCCCAACGCATGGGTCCTATATTTGGTGGAATGCTCTTGTCTGGTGAGTATGTAGCTAAAAAGGTCATTGAAGACTTGGAAAATAGGAAATAATTTTCATTTTATTTTCTTATTCTTTTTACTTATTTTCTTATTCTTTTTACTTATTTTCTTGTTTTTTGTTTAATTTAGTTCATTAAACCCAAGTTTTACGAAACGATGATAATTAATAAAATCCTGAAATTTAAATAAATTATTTATCTTAGCTAAAACCACTAAATCATATCATAATTATTGAAAAAAAAGCAAAATTAAGTTTGTTTTATAAAACAAACTTTAAAAAAAGAGTCTGAAATTTAAAAATATTTAAATCTTATTTTAATGCTGGAACTACTGTATAGAATACCAGATCCTCATCGCCATTGTTTATAATGGAATGAGTGGAACCTTTTGGACAGACATGGCATGTTCCAGCTTTTATTATCTCCTCGACATCATCACATATTGCAATTCCTTCACCAGAGACAATGAAATTTATATCATCGTTTGATTGCTGAAGATGAGGGCCGATTGAAGAATCAGGGGGAATAATGGTTTGAATAAACCTTCCGCAATCATTAACCTCCATCTTTGCAATAACTTCTCCTTCTCCGCCGTTCATATTTGGAATAGCTATTTCTGAAAGTTCATTAAAATCAATCAACATCATATCACCTTAAATCTGTTTAAATAATTTTGTTAAAATAATCATAAATTGTTTATTGCATCCACCAAATCACTAACAAAAATCTCAACAGTCTCTTCATCCAACTCCAAAAGAGACAGATAGGGATTGTTTAATTTAGTTCATTAAACCCGAGTTTTACGTAACCGAAACTGTAACTAAAACCTACCTTTTCTTCTTTTTCTTCAAGATTCCATTACTACTTCTTTCCATGATCTTCCAATAAGTAACTTAATAGGGCGCTAAGACAATGATAAAATCATATTCCAAACCTAAATCATCATAGAATGAGGATAATTGAGAGTGTAGAAATTTTTCTAAAACATTTTTCTGACTTTCATCTGCATTGTCAAAAATAAAGAAAATGTATTCGGTATCTTTTACCAGGATTTCAGGCAACCTATGAATAGTGAAATTAATTAAACCAGGAACTCTAAGAATAAGTTCTTCAATGATGAAATTTTCAATGGTTTCCTTATATTTATTAAATTCTTGTTCATCCATCTTTTACCCTCTTATCCATTTATTTAAGAAATAAGAAAATTAGAAAAAAAGAAAATAAAAATAATTAAAAAAAAGTAAAAAAAAGAATTAATAAAAAATATTATAATATTTGTTTATTAATCAATTCAGCATTCAAAATAGAAGCACCTGCAGCACCTCTAATTGTATTATGTCCTACAAGAACATATTTAATTCTTGATCTTTTCTCTCTTACCAACGCAAATAAAACCCACTATACTCTTTATCATTGACTAAAGAATTTACAATCTTTTGAGCCTGCTTATCAATTATTTCACCATAAGTTAAATTTTCTCCCTCAAAATTTATTTTGGAATTTACCTTATCCAATATCTTAGCAATTATCAACTTTCTTTTTTCCAAGCTTATGCTGTCATTTCTTTTATCCAAATCATCATTTGTTATTTGGCCAGTGTTTATTAAAGAAAAAACAACCTTGTCAACCAGTTGCTGTCTGAATTCCTCAATCAAATCAAAAGTCAAGCTGGTTCTTCTATCCCTATCAAAATGCAGAAATCCACAATATGGGTCTAAACGATTGAGAACCAAATGTTTAGTTACTTCACTGGCAAGTATGGCATATCCATAATTCAGCATTGCATTGGTAATGTCATCTGGAAATCTATTGACCCTTTGATAGAATTTAACCTCATCAGGCAAGATCTCACTTATTGCCATCCAATAATATGTTGAGGCATTTCCTTCAATACCCATAATTTTATTTTTTGCATTGGATACATTGACATTTGGACCAAATCTTAATTTATCCAAACTTTTTACCGATTCATTGATTTTGTTTTCATAAAACTTAACTTCATCTATGTTTTTTGATTTGTTTAAAGTCCGAATGGTGAACCTTTGATTAAGAAGCTTAGATCTTATTATTTCACGTGAAATGGTTAATCCATGATGATTTTCACTGAATTCATACTGCTTTTTCCTTAAGAAGATATTCTCATATTTTGGATACTCAAGAATATAGTTTATCTTTCCAAAATAATCAATTGACATCAAGGGAATGTTGTTATCTGAAATAAGCCTTAAGGCATCAAAAGTTACAGATCCCTTTCCAATAATCGTTATATCATCAATTCTTTTTATATTGATTTTCTCAAGCTCATCATCCTTTTCCTTAATCAATAGCTGATTATCACGCTTATGAATTGACTTATTGTAGCCTTCAATTAATATCTTCATTAAAATCCCTCAAAAAATCCTATACAAATCTTCTACAAAACTTAAGTTCCTGCCAAATGTATTGGTTTTTTCATAGCAGGATTTGCATATTGGAATCATGATAATGCTATCATATTCCCTTATATTCTCCATAATATCTGTTTGCATCATAAACAGCTCATCATAATCAATATCGCCAAAATACAGATTTTCCTGAATTCGCTTAAATGCAAAGTGCTTTAATATGCCTATTAATCTTTCCCTATTCGTCTTGAACTTTATTTCAAAAGAAACTAAAACATTCATAATAACACCTATGAAGATATTTTTAAAATTTATTATTAGAATAGCTTATGATATTTTTTAAAAAAGAATTAAGATCTAAGTAAAATAGTTATAAATTAATAAATTGTACTTAAAAAACAAATAAAAAGTTTTTTTATATTTAATATATGAATAGTGAATGTTTATCTATTATTTAAATAAAAAAAGAGATTATAAAGATTTAAGATTTTATTAAAAATTTGGAAACCTACCCGATATAACAACGTTAATAACATCCTCCTCAAAATCAAGGAAAAAACAAGAAAAGGTTTATATAATATGATAACAGATTTGTGGAAACATACCCCATATAACACTGTTAAAAACCCCTTTCACAAAACTTTTATAAACCAAGTACAATAAACCATTTAAATAAGTAAAATAAGAAAAAATATTAAGGGTTTGATTAATTTCATTAAACCAATGTTTTACGAAACAATTCCCGCTTCTCCATTTGCATATTTTTCATTTGTATTTTCTATTGTGTCAATAGCAAGTTTTATCTCATCAA
>JADLKP010000026.1 GCA_016838945.1 Methanobrevibacter sp. | reverse complement strand
ATTAAAAATAATGAATATAAAAAAAAGAAAAAATAAATTATTTAAAAATAAATAAACTTATTGGATTTCAGCATTGAAGACCAATGCTGCAGGCCCTTTCATGAATGCTCCGAGTTCTCCGTCCTCTTCATAGACATTAAACTCTAAGTCTCCACCAGGCAAGTGAAGAAGAATCTCATTGTCAAAAAGACCTAATTTTACACCAGCAAGTGCAGTTGAAGTTGCACCGGTACCGCATGCTAAGGTAACACCAGCACCACGTTCCCAAGTTCTCATTTTTCCTTCATTTTTGCTTATCACTTCAACAAAATGAACATTGATCTTTTCTGGGAAGACTTCATGGCATTCAATGGCTGGGCCGTATTTGTCAATATCAATAGCATCTACATCATCAACAAACAAGATTGCATGAGGGTTTCCTACATTGACACAGGTTGCCTTAAAGGTGGTGTCAATAACTTCAAGGTCGCCGTCAACAAACTCTTGGGAATCTGCAATCATTGGAATTTCAGGAACCTTGAATGTTGACTTGCCCATATTAACCTTAAAGAGAACAGGTTCGCCATTTTCTACAGTGATTTCAATGGTCTTGATGCCTGATTTGGTCTCTACAGTCATTGTTTCCTTTTCAACGATTTTGTTTCTGTAAACGAAATCTCCAAAGCAACGGATACCGTTTCCACACATTTCAGCCTCGGATCCATCTGGATTGAACATTCTGTATCCAATATCTGCCACTTCAGATGGAACAACGAACAATACTCCATCTCCACCTACACCAAAGTTTCTGTGGCATAATATCCTGCATGCTTCAGGTTTGTCAGCTTCAGGAATTTGTTCTCCTTGGCTTTCATCGATAATAGGGAAATCATTACCGATACCATGCATTTTAGCAAATTTTAAACCTTTTAAATCTACCATATTTTCACCAATTGATAGTTTATAGTTTTCCTCAAATAATTAAATTAAATTAAATAAACAATTCCCAACTATTGTAAGTGGTCAGGAATGGATTGCTTTTCAAAGATGTCATCAAAGCTTTGTGCTTCACGGATTACGAAAGACTCACCGTTTTTAACAAGAATCTCTGCAGGGAGAGGTCTTGAGTTGTAGTTGGAAGCCATTGTGTAACCGTATGCACCAGCATTTAAAATACCTAAAATGTCTCCTTCTTCAATATCTGGAAGAGGTCTGTCTCTTGCAAACAAGTCACCGGATTCACAGACGTTTCCTGCAACATCCACTTCTTGAGTTGGCTTTTCATTCATTTTGTTTGCAACTACAATGTGATGGTAGGAATCGTACATAGCAGGTCTAAGCAAGGTGTTGAATCCAGCATCTACACCGATGAATTTTCTGTAGCTTTCCTTTACACTGTTTACTTCAACTAAGATTACGGAAGCATCCCCTACAATGTATCTGCCCGGTTCAAGGTATAATGTAGGTTCCCCCATGTCAAATTCCTCTAATTTTTCTTTGAATAATTTGACGTTTTCCTCTGCAAAGTGTTCCAAGTCAAGCAATTCCTCATCAGGAGTGTATGGAATTCCAACTCCACCACCGAAGTCAATGAACTCGAAGTCGATTCCTGCTTCTTGGTGAACTTTTCCTGCAATGTTCATAGTGGATTCAATAGCTAATTTGAATGGTTCCGGATCAAGGATTCCAGAACCGATGTGAGAGTGCATACCTACAGGTTCGAATCCTAATTCTTTTGCCAATTTGTAGATTTCTACAGCTTCAGTTTCCATAATACCAAATTTACTCATTTCTCCACCGGTGATACAGTGGCCGTGGTGACCAGCACCCACCATAGGGTTAACTCTGAATGAGATTTTTTTGCCATTAGGATCAATGCTTTCTGCAAGTCTTTTAAGTGCGGAAACAGAGTCAATGTTTAGGATTACATCTTCACTGTTTACATAATCCATTTCATCGTTTCTGATGTTGTTTCCTGTGAATAGGATTCTGTCTCCAGAGAATCCCATTTTTTTACAGATGTAAACTTCTCCAGGAGATACTGCATCAATGCAGCATCCTTCTTCCTCAAGGATTTTTAAAACTGCAATGTTTGTATTAGCTTTACAAGCATAGAATACTTTGAATTTAGGGTAAAATTTAGTGAAAGCGTTATAGAATCTGTTGTAGTTGTCTCTAATTCTTTCCTCATCAATCACATAGATAGGAGTGCCATATTGCTCAACAAGTTCACATGCATCAGCACCGCCAATATCTAAATGGCCTTTATCGTTTGTTTTTATATTTAAATCCATTTTATGCCTCCTATAAAAATAATCTATAATGAATAGTTATCTTAGAATAATAATCTATATAATCTAAAAATAAGTTTTCAATAAAATTCTATTTAAACTAATATATAAAATTATTTAAGGAAATCGATTAGCCGACTTGAGAAAAATATGAAATAAAGTTTATTAAAAAAGGATGAAAGCCTACCTAAGGCAAGAGTAAACCTAAAACTTTTTGTAAAATTCGACTGTCTAAAAAATCACTTATTCAACAAACAATAAAATCATTTGTATGAATAGAATTAATAACAATAAAAATTGTTTGAAATTAAATTCCATGATTTTTCCTCCTTTTATCTGAAAGGGTATTCTTTTTAAGGTAGTGAAACCTAAAAAATAATTTTTAAATGACTATTAATAAATATAATGATTTTATAAGCTTTAAATTTAAAAATAACTATTATATTGGCTTAAAAATAGAAAATTATAGTTATATTGTAAAAAATAATTAAATTGAAGAATTATAAAAAAAGTAAAAAATTATCAAGGTTTAATGAATTCAAAAGAATTCAAAAACCTTACCATTTCAGATAATTGGAGATTTGCTCAAAGAGAAAAACTCCTTAAAAATACTTTAAACATCATAATATATAAATCTAATCAAAGTTAAAAACTAAAATAACGAAATAAAAGCAATATAATAATCAAATAGAATTTTCATAGGTGAAAAAATGAATGGTAAAAAAGACTGGGGATTGACTGTAAGAGGAGTAGTTAAAAAAGAAAATAAGATATTAATCCTCAGAAGACATCCGAAATCAAGAAACAATCCTCATAGATATGAGCTTCCCGGTGGAAAAGTGGATCCTGGAGAGTTCTTTGATGTGGCATTGATAAGGGAATTCAAGGAAGAGACTAATCTTGATGTAAATATAGAAAGCCTGTTTGAAGTGGTTCAAGACGAATTCATAAGCAGAAGAACCAATCAGCCAATAAGCACAGTTCAACTAATGATGAATCTTGAAATACTAAGTGGAGAGCTCCAGATAAGCGATGAGCATGACGATTTCAAATGGGTAAGCATTGAAGAATTAAAAGAGCTTTACAATGAAGATATGCTTACTCCTACACTTAGAAAAACTTTAGAAAAAAGAGATTTTGAGATTTAATAAATCTCAATCATTATCTTTTTTAATCTCTTAAACTTTTTTTAAAATAAGTCTATTATTTTTCATATAAACGTTCAACATAAGGATTTAAATAAGTTTGAAGAACCTTTACAATAGGCCCAATTATTAGAGCGGAAACGATTGTTCCTTCACGTACTCCTGCAAGGCATCCTAAGAATACAATTGACAAAATAGCTGCAGAAAACACAAAACTTGTATCCACAAAAGGTTTCACCTTTGGAAACTCCTTTTTCAAAACCTTTGAAATGGCTACGATTATTCCATCAGGAGGAAGATAAACCACTTCTGTTTGAACCTCCAACATCACACCAAAAGCAACCACTACACAGCTTAAGAGAAGTGTTGCAAACTGACTTAAATAATCTGCAGGATTCAGGAAACTTACCAACATCATTGAAAAGTCTATGGAAAGGGAGAAAATTGTCCCAACGACTATCTGCAGATACTGTCTCTTCTCAAACCCACTTCTTAAAAGAATTACCTGAACAGCAATAAAGATCACATTAAAAATCAGACAGACAGTTCCAACGCTCATCTTCAATATCAGACTTGAAACATATGGAAGACAAATGATAGGGGAAGTTCCTAAATTCGCTTTTATTGATATTGCTCCACCTAACGATATTAAAAACAGTGAAAACAAGTAAATGACATATCTATTAATCTTTTTTAATTCCATAAAATATAATTTGCTTTAAAATAATAAATAATTTTTTAAAAAAAAAGAGACCCTCCAATTAAAAATAAAATAAAAATAAAAAAATAAAAAGAGAAAATAATTAATTATTTAAATTTAAAACAACTGCTCTCTTTTTTGGAGTAACAGTTATTGCAGCTTTGGCAAATTGAAACTCCATCTCCATTTGCCTTCCAATCAGCTAAAAAGTCTGGCTGTGCTACAAATGGCTTGGACATGGATAAGAATTCAACTTTTGAATCATTTAAAACATCATTCATTGATTTCATATCCCTCATTGAACCGCCTAAAATGACTGGAACATCAATCTCATCAATCAATTTATCCACATAGACAAGGAATGGGTTCCTATCATTGCCATCATAAAGATAGGATATTGTCCTTGCAGTCAATTGAATGCTGTCAGCACCTGCCTTTTCAAGTTCCTTTGCAACCTTTATGCTTTCTTCAGGAGTCATTCCATTCTTTCTGACATCCCAAGGATTTATTCTGCAGCTGACATGAAAATCCATAGTCTTTTTAAGAACCTTGATTATCTCTGAGCAGATTCTTACACGATTTTCTGTATTGCCCCCATATTGATCCTTTCTTTGGTTGAAATAAGGGTTGATGAATTTGGCAAGATAAAAATTGTTTCCAATATCTATTTGCATTCCATCAAATCCTGCAAAGGAGAACTTCTTAGCTGCCATTATAACATCTGCCTGAAGATGCCTTATGCCTTCCAAGCTAATGTCATTTGCTTCCACCTTTTGATTCAAACCGTCATTATAATAAAAGAACGCCAGTTGACCGAGAACGGGCACATCATGATTATGGCAGATGTCTGTAATCTCCTTATAGTCCTTTACAAAACCCTTATAGTTTACATTATTGCAGTATTCAGCAAATCTGTCTCTTGGATCAAACACAAACATTTCTGAATTGATCAAACCTACACCACTTTTAGCCATACATTCATACCTGTCAAAGACTTCACTCTTTAAAAAACCGCCATCTTCAGTTCCTCTTTCCCAAGTTCCTGTCCTTATGATACGGCTTTTTAGCTTTAAATCCCCTAAACTACATTCATCAAATATATCTTTCATAATAATCACAGTATCCTTGAATAAAATTAAAATGCTTATGAAATTTTAATATTATTTAAAAAATTCACAGTTAATTTAGAATTATAATTTTATAGTATTAAACTTTTTGTAATTTGAAACTAACCTAAAAAGGTAAGTTTAAACTTACCGGTAAGTTAATAATTACTAATATGTTTTTATACATTAAAACTAATATTTTAGATAAATACAAATAAAAAATTAAAAAATACATTAAAGATAAAATAAAAAGATTGCTTGATAAACATTAAAAAAACATTACAATAAATTTAAGGTGATAAAATGCATTACACAGGACCAGTTTACAGACCTCCGCCAGAAGCGGACACCCCTCTTTTAGAAGTCACTTATGGGTGCTCATGGGGAAAATGCTCATTTTGCACAATGTACCATAGCCAAAAATTTGGAGTATCCCCACTAGAGGATGTTGAAGATGACTTGAAGGAATTAATCAGATATTACCCAAAAGACCTGAAGAAAATCTTTTTGGTTAACGGAGATGCATTTGCACTTCCTGCAAGGAAACTATTGGAAATTGCTGAATTGATTCATAAATATTTCCCAGAAATAGAATGCATTGCCTGTTATGCATCCATAAGAAATATCAAAAGAAAATCTATGGAAGATTTGGAAAATTTAAGAAAAGCAGGGTATAACCGATTATACATTGGACTTGAAACAGCTTATGAACCAACATTAAAGCAAATGCGAAAAGGATACACAAAAGAAGATGAATACAATGAACTATCCAGACTTAAGGAAGCGAATATGGATTATGTGGCTCTTTTAATGTTAGGTGTAGCAGGCAGAGGCAAATGTATAGAAAGTGCAAAGTAAACTGCAGAATTGTTGAATGAATACAAACCGGTAATGATTATTCCAACTTCCACATCCCTCGAAAAAGACACACCATTATATGATATGGTGATTAATGGAGAATTTGTAGAAGCTACCGAAAGGGAATTGATTGAAGAGGAATTGACATTGATTGAAGATTTGAATATGGAGGATGACTGCTTCTTCTTTGGAGCACATGTTCACAATTTGATTAGAATTAATTACTATTTCAAGTTCAAGGAAGAGATGATTAAAGACCTAAAAAGACAAGTGGAAAGAATTGAGGAAATGAAACCTGGTTTTCTTGATACTGTAGCTAAAAGAGGGCATTTATAGAAAATATCAGCAGAGGTGATAAAATGCACTACACAGGACCAGTATACAGACACCCATTGGAAGCGAATACGCCCATTCTTGAAATAACCTATGGATGCTCATGGAACAAGTGCAATTTCTGCAATATGTATCATGGAGTTAGATTTGGAGTGTCCCCAATCGAACACATCAGGGAAGATTTAGAGGAATTATCACAATTTTATCCGAAAAACCTATCAAAAATTACTGTGGCTAACGGAGACCCTTTAGCACTGCCTACCAAAAGACTGCTTGAGATAAGTGATCTGATACAGGAATACTTCCCAAAAATATACGCAATTTCATGTCAAAGTTCCATCAGAAATATCAAACGCAAGCCTCAGGAAGAACTCAATCAGCTTTATGAGGCAAAATATGATGACATCTACATTGGAATTGAATCCGGCTCTGATAAAGTATTGAAACTACTTAATAAAGGACATTCAAGCCAACAAGCTTATGAAACTCTTGAAAAATTAGAGAATGCAAAAATAAGATATATATCCCTTTTGATGGGAGGTGCAGGTGGAAAGGAATACTCAACAGAACACGTGTTGGAAACCGCTAGAATATTGAACGCCTACCCTCCAAAAATGATTTCAATAATCACCACAGGGATTGTGAGCGGAACAAAATTGGCAGAGATGCAAGAAAAGGGAGAATTTGTGCAACTTACTGAAAGGGAAATTATCCAAGAGGAAATAGAATTGATAAAACACTTGGAAGTTCCGGAAAATGTCTATTTCTTTGGCCATCATAACAACAATGTCGCTAAAGTAAGCGGGCATTTAAAAGATAAGGACAAGATAATTGAAAAATTTGAAAATAAGCTGGAAAAGCTTCCAGACAATATTCTAGACAGTTGCATAAAAAGAGAATATCTGTAAAAAAATAATAAAAAATAGAATGTAAAAACTAAAACCTAAGATGCTTATAGACTAATAATAAATCTTAAATGGATCATATCCTAATTTGATTATAATCCTAAAATATTTTTATAAGCATCTTTAATCTCTTGTTTATATTCATCAGTCCTTAAATCTCTTTCTAACTCATATAAACCAAAGACTACCATTTCAAATAGGATCTTATTCATCTTTTTTCCTTTTTCTGTGAGAAAATACTCAGTATTTCTTCTATTTTCATTATCACAGACATTTTTATAGATTAGCCCATTCATTTCAAGGTATTTTAAGTTATCTGACAATACAACATTGCTTAAATCAGGCTTATCCTGTTTGAACTCATTGAAATGTTTTTTTCCAGCGAATAAGTCTTTCATAATGCCAAATATCCATTTTCTGCTTAATAAATCATTGACACTATTTATAGGGCATGCATCCTTATTGTAAATAACATTATTTTTCATCAAATATAGTTTTATTATATAAAATATTTAACTTTATTCATTTAAGTAAGTTTAAACTAACCAATAAGTTTGAACTAACAGATAAGGCCAGAATAACTTTTTAATTTAAATAAACTAAAGTTTAATAGATATTTAAGGTGATAAAATGAAATTTAATGAAGTTATGGAAAAAAGACACTCATCAAGAGACTTTAAAAAAGATGAAATCATAGATGAAGAAACCTTAAAGGAAATCATCAAAGTTGCAGGCTTATCCCCATCATGGGAAAACAGCCAACCATGGAACGTTTATATTGCAACCGGCAAAACCTTAGAGGAAATCCGTAAGGATTGGATTGCAGAAAATGACAAGAAAATCAAAGGGTCTGCAGACATGAATCCTGGCCATAGGACCAATTTCTCCGAAAGAGGTCAAAAGAATATGGCTGACTTTATGGAAGATATTGGAATATTCCGTGAAGATGAAGAGCTTGAATACTTCTTCCATGTACAGCATGTCCTATTTAATGCTCCTGCAATCGTATATTTGACTCTTCCTAAAAACTACACAAAATGGTCTGTTTATGACTTGGGAGGATTTGGAATGAGCATACTTCTTGCTGCAACCAATTTGGGAATAGATTCAATCCCTGCATACGAACTTGTAAAATACCCATATATCATAAGAGACCATCTCCCAGTTCCAGAAGATGAAGATATCATCATGGGAATTGCATTAGGATATGAATCCGATGACAAAATAAATGAATATGAATCATCCAGATTAGACTTAGATGAGATTTTAAAAATTAATTAAATAATCTGATGATTATTTAATTTTCTTTTTTTTATTAATGTTTTTTATTAATGTTTTTTATTAATGTTTTTTATTAATGTTTTTTGTTAGTATTTTTACAAATAATTTTAAATTAGATAAATATGAAAAAAGAATAAAGAAAAAATAATTAAAGATTATTATTTTTATTGAATGGTATTTGAGTTTTGATTATATGCTTTTGCAACAGCCTTCCATTCACCATCCATTTTTAGCATAAGCAAAACATCAGTGAAATCAATGCGTCCACCCCAACTTTCTTCAAGGACTCTTACAACTGCTAAAGTCTCTTCAAGGAGAAGCACATCAATCCTTGCATTAAATTCTTCACCTGCAGCTACACTATCCACATTATCATAGAATTGTTCAATGGAACCATGTTCCAAATCACCATCCAAATAACCAAATAATACTGCTTCATCAATGAACAAATCCCTTGCATATTCACTGTTTCCTTCTGCTACACTTTTTACAAATTTTTCTGCTGCTTTTTCTACAGCTTCGTATTCATTAATTTCAGGTCTCATAATAATAAATATCTTAATATTTGCTTAAAAAGAATCTGTAATTTTAAAATTACTTAATGCATTTATAATAATGTGAACAAATAGAAATACATGAAAAAAGATGACATATGTCCAGTAAGCGAATCTCTAGACTTTTTCAATAGAAAATGGGTTTTATGCATATTGATGGATATGTTTAGAGGCAAGAAACATTTTACAGAATTTCAAGATGCAAATTCTAATTTAAGTAATCATGTCTTATCACAAACCTTAAAATATATGGAAGATGTCAAATTAATCAAAAAAGAGACCATCTCTGAAAAAACCAGAAACAAAACTTCATATGTTTTACTTGAAAAAGGTAAGAAAGCAAATAAGATACTATTGGAATTAAGTTTATACTCATTAAATGAATTAGAATGCAGCAAATTAAATGAAAAAACTAAAAAAGAACTTTTAAACGAGTATGAAACTTTCTTAAACATTTAAAAAGGATTTGAATCATTGATAAAAAAAAGAAAAATTTACCATTTTCAAATAAAAGAAAAATAGAAAACAAAAAAGAATAAAAAAGATAAAATAAAAAAAAGAATAAAAAAGATAAAGATACTGTATTGGATTTATCTTCTATTAAAAGTAATGCTAATAATAAATAAGTTTATGATAGCCTAAATAAATTCACATTTTAATTATAAAAATAATTCATTTTCTTTTCTAGATGAACATATATCCTTTAATGCTATGGCAGCCATGGATATGACTTCCTCATCAACTTTACGGCATTCCTTTGGGCATTGTTTAGCACATCGCATGCAGAAGATGCATTTTGTTATATCTGCTGTGAAATCTTCTGATGAAATTGCTTCCATAGGACATTCATCCAAACATATTCCACATCCGACACATGTTTCATCAGGTTTTGGAAGAGGCGGCTCGGAAGGTGGAACCGGTTCTGAATCAGCATCCACAACTACTTCCTCAGACACTATAATTTCTGGTTTAAATGAAATTTTTCCTTTTTTATTTTGAATTTGATTGGCAAAATCAACTAATTGTTTGATATCTATTTCATCAGGCCTTCCTGCAGCATATTCAGGTATAATTGAATGTTGTGCTATAGCAGCAATAGCTGAAACGACATGAAATCCAGATTCATCAGCTGCATTGATCATTTCATTTATTGTGTTTCCATAATCCCCGTTACCATAAACACATACCACAGTAGTTTTTGCACCGTTACCATTAATTTGTTTTAAACGGTTAATAGCAATTGTAGGAGCTTGACTTGCAAAAACAGGCATTGCAATCAGAACATCATCATCTTTTTCAATTCGGCATTCCATAAAATCAGTTTTTGGATTAATTAAATCTATTCTTTTACTGCTTTCATCCCATTGCTCAGAAATAATCTGGGCTACCTTTTCAGTTCCACCAGTAGGACTGAAAATAATTTCAACCACACTCATATAAACTCTCTCCCAATTGTTTAAAAAAAAAAAGATTACAAAAAATGAAAAGGTTAAATAAAAAAGATAAAGGAAGAAAAATACTAGTAATTGTATTTATCTTCTATTATTTTACCATCCTTGATCTTTATTGTTCTCTCTGCCAAAGCAGCAACACCATTGTCATGTGTAACTATAATCAAAGTTACATTATAACGCTCATG
The DNA here is from genome assembly GCA_016838945.1 of Methanobrevibacter sp. Lineage (GTDB taxonomy): Archaea > Methanobacteriota > Methanobacteria > Methanobacteriales > Methanobacteriaceae > Methanobrevibacter. The sequence goes on along the minus strand of JADLKP010000026.1, from coordinate 5,691 downwards.
CATTTCCATAAGAAGATTCAAAATCAATTCCCCTGTCTTGGAATCAAGAGAACCTGTTGGTTCGTCCGCTAAGATAATGGAAGGATTATTTACCAATGCCCTTGCAATAGCTACCCTTTGACGTTGCCCACCAGACAATTTATTAGGCCTTTGCTTTTTCTTGTCCTCCAAACCTACAGCCCTGATTATTTCACTTGCCCTTTCTTTCATCTCCTTGTTGGACATGTCAGTAGGGAGCAGTGGAATCTGAACATTGTCAAAAACGGATAAGTTAGGAATCAGGTTATGCAATTGGAAAACAAATCCTATTCTTTCCTGCCTGAACTGGCTTAAATCCTTCTCTTTTACAAGGTCAATGCCATCAATAAAAATCTTTCCTCTTGTAGGCTTGTCCAAAGCACCAAGCATGTTTAGGAGAGTTGATTTTCCAGAACCAGAAGGGCCGATGATGGAAACGAATTCCCCTTCAAAGATATCAAGGTTTATGCCATTCAATGCTTTGACCATACCCTTGTCATATTCCTTCACAACATCAAAGAGGCTGATTAATGGCTCTTCATAATAGTATTCCTCACCATCTTCACCGATGAAGGTTTCATTATAGATATATTCATCATCAGGATATGCATTCTCATTTACTATCTGATTATCATCCATAAAATCACCTATTCATACCTCAATGCTTCTGTTGGAGCAAGCTTGGATGCCTTATATGCAGGATAGATTCCGCCGATTATTCCAACGATTATTGTAATTCCAAATGCGAGAATGAATGTCTTAGGAGAGTAACCCAATGCAAAATCTGTTACATTAAATAATCTAAGACCTACTTCAGGTATCAATATTCCGAATATTGAACCGACTATACCTGATAGCGTTGTCAATACCAATGTTTCCCCTAGAATCATGGTTAAGATCTTTCTGGATTTCCATCCAACTGACTTTAAAACTCCAATTTCCTTAGTTCTTTCATAAACTGCCATGACCATGGTGTTTATGATACCGATTCCCCCTACAATAATTGCAAGAGCTGAAACTGCAAGGGTAGCGGTGTCCAATATTCCTAAAACATCATCAGCTATTGAAGAGATCTCTTCACTGGTCAATGTTGTAAAGTTTTCATAATCCTCTTCAATCTTATCACTGATTGCTGAATCGTTTACATCTTCACCTGTTTTGACAAGAATACGTGAAACTCCATCATTATCAGTGATATCCTGTAAGGTATCCAATGGAACATAAATTCCACTATCGACAAATGGACTGCCTGTCTCAAAGATTCCTGTAACATTAAATTCCTTGCCCTGCAAGGTAATGTCATCTCCAATACTTACATTATTTACTTCAGCATATTCCGCTCCAACAATGGCGTCTCTAGTTCCATTTTCATAAATTTTTCCATCAACGTCGTTAATTCCCATCATATAAAGTTTATCAGGTGCCAAACCTACAACAGTGGTTGCCAAACTGCTGGAATCAGAATCTCTAGATTTCAGCCGGTCCATATTCATCTCAGTGACCGTTAGCCCACCTGCAGCATCTATGACTCCAGTCCTATTTTTCATCTCTTCAACTATCGAGCTATCTATTAATCCAGTGTTTGTGCTGACTGAACTTGAATTACTGACTGTTATCTCAGCACCCACATCATTCAGCGAAGTTTGAACTGAATCCTCCATTCCAGTAGTGATAAGACCTAATGCAACAATTGTTGTGATTCCTATAGCAATTCCAATAATGGACAATGCACTACGGGTCTTATTCCTAAATGGATTTTTTAAAATTAATGTTATGAATCTTATAATAACAACCCCTTATAAATAATTATTATTTAACTTTTTTAATAATTAAACTTAACTAAAAATTTAAAAAAAAAATAATGAGATAAATAAATTTTAAAAAAATAGAAATAAAGTATCCATAACAACTGCTTTTTAAAATATATGATCATTTAAAACTTATATCAGTTAAGAATCATTAAAAATTAGGCTTAAGGCATTTAAGTAAATAACTTAAGCCTTTTAAGAAAAATATTATATAAATTAAAGAATAAACTCATTTTAAGTTATTTAAAAGGTGAAACAATGTCAAAAATGTCAAAGGTTATGGAGTCTGCATTAAGACACAAAGACTATAAGGAAAGAAGCAGTGATGTTAATAAAACAGAAGAACATATGAAAGCACGTTCTCTTGTTGAAGATGAAATCTATGAACTCCCAAAAAGGATTTACCAGACAAAAGTTAAAAATGAAGAAAAGTTTGGATGCCAAATGCTAATTTTTAATGAAAGTGAAATCAGTGAAAATATAATCCTGTATCTTCATGGAGGGGCCTATGTCAATGAGATTGCAAATCTGCACATAGCTTTTTGTGACAAGCTTGCTAAAAAGGTCAATGCAATAGTGTTTACCCCAATATATCCTCTTGCACCTAACCATACCTATGAAGAGACTTATCAAATCGTTGAAAAACTTTATGATTTCATATTGGAATTCAACAAACCAATTACAATTATGGGAGATTCCGCAGGAGGAGGATTGTCTGCAGCATTTTGCGAATATTTAGCAGAGAATGAACTAGCACAACCAGAACATTTAATTCTAATATCCCCTTGGGTTGATGTGTCAATGTCTGGAGATTATGAGGATTATATGGATATTGACCCAATGCTTGGAGTGGATGGACTACGTGAAATGGGCAAAGCATGGGCAGGGAACTTAGATTCTAAAGACTATAAGGTAAGCCCATTGTATGGAGATGTGAAAAAGCTTCCACAAACTACAATATTTGTAGGTACACATGAAGTGCTGTATCCTGACATTATTGAATTTTATAATAAGCTAAAGGATAATGGAATTGACGTGGAGTTGAATGTTGGTGAAGAAATGTCTCATGTATATCCACTTTATCCCTTAGTTCCAGAAGCAAAAGAAGCATTTAATCATATTGTTGATATAATTTTGGATTAATATTTATAAAAATTATTGATTAAAATTGATTAAAATTGATTAAAATTGATTTATTGGATAAAAAACATTAGTCATAAATTTAAAAAAAAGCAAATAGTCAAGAATTTTGAAATATCAAAACTCTTGATTATAAATATTAAAAATAAAATAAAATTTTAATTATAAAGCACTGAACACTTTATCAAGCGCTTCAACAAGTGCATCAATCTCTTCTTCCTTAACCACCAAAGGAGGAGCAAACCTTAATACATTGCCTGCAGTGCAGTTGATCAAGAATCCTTCATCAAGCATTTTGCCGACTATATCCGCTCCTTCGAAGTTCAATTCAACACCAACCAAAAGACCTGATCCTCTTACATCTGTAATGAAATCGTATTTTTCTTTTAATGGTGCTAATTTATCCAAGAAGTATTCTCCCATTTTCTTACTGTGCTCTACAAGGTTTTCCTCTTCGAAGACATCAAAGACGGCATTTGCCGCTGCACCTGCAAGTGGACTTCCTGCAAAGGTTGTGCCATGGTCACCAGGTACAAAACCGCCAGCCACATCCTCTTTTGCCAAGAATGCTGCCATTGGGAATCCTCCACCAATACCTTTTGCTACAGTCATTATGTCTGCATCAATGCCGAACAATTCATGGGCAAATAAAGCGCCGCATCTTCCGAAACCGGATTGCACTTCATCTACAATGATTAAAACTTCTTTTTCCTTACATAAGTCGTTCAACCCTTTGTAGAATTCTGCGGATGCTACATGAACTCCACCTTCACCTTGAACAGGCTCAATGATGATAGCTGCAGTGTTTTCAGTTATGGCTTCCTTTACACTGTCCAAATTGCCGAATTCAACTTTTTTGAATCCTTTTGGCAAGTTTTCTGTGTAAGGTGCACTGTATTCTGGGTGGTCAGTTACAGATAATGTCAAGAAGGTCCTTCCGTGGAAAGAGTCTCCACAGTACAAGACTTCATGCTTGCCGCCGTATTTGATTGCAAGCTTAAGTGCCCCTTCATTAGCTTCAGCACCAGAGTTTGCAAAAAAGATTCTGTCAAATTTGGTTGCATCAACTAGTCTTTTAGCGTAAACGGTAGCAGGTTCGTTATAGTAAATGCTTGAAATGTGAATAAGCTTTTCAGCTTGATCTTGAATAGCTTTAACAAGCTTAGGATGATTGTGACCTAAACAGTTTACAGCAATACCTGCTAAAAAGTCCAAATACTCGTTGCCGTCAATGTCCCATACTTTGACACCTTCCCCGTGGTCAAGTACAATTGGGACTCTATTAAATGTATTAATGAAATATTTATCTTCAATATCAATGATTTCTTGTGTATTCATGAAAATTCCTCTCATTATTAATTTTTTAAATGAACCGATAAATGTGAGTAAAATAATCGTTAATAAATAAAAGATTAAAATCAAAAAATTTTTGCCTATTAACGATTGAACACAATTATATTTATAGTTTATTATATAAAAGAATAAGTAATGGAATAAGATTTATGGAATTAGAAATGTAGTGATAAAGAAATAGGATAAATTCCATAATATATTATATATTTACATTTGGATTGATTATATGGCACAGATAATACTAGGTAAAACTGGATTGAAAATAGAGAAAAATGGTTTTGGTGCTCTCCCTATTCAAAGGGATTCATTTGATGAAACTAAAGAGATTGTTCAAAAGGCTTATGCTAATGGAATTAACTTCTATGATACCGCAAGAGCATACACTGATAGCGAAGAAAAGCTGAACTATGCTTTTGAAGGGTTCAATGAAAAATACCCAAGGGAAAGCATCATAATAGCTAGCAAAACCCAAGGGGAAAACAGAAAGGACATTGAGAAAGACATTAAGGTCAGCCTCGATAAGCTTGGAACCGATTATATTGACTTATATCAAATCCACAATCCATCATTCTGTCCAACAGAAGGAGATGGAAGCGGAGCATATGATGCGCTGTTTGACCTTTATGATGAAGGAATCATTAGGCACATCGGTTTTACATCTCATAAGGCAGAACTGGCTAAAGAAGCTATTGAAAGTGGATTATATGAAACCATACAATTCCCATTCTCTTATCTTACCGGCCCAAATGAATTATCCATTGTTGAAATGGCTAGATCAAATAATATAGGATTCATTGCAATGAAAGCAATGAGTGGAGGATTGAATAGAAGTTCAAAAGCCGCTTATGCATACATACACAGTTTCGACAATGTTGTTCCGATTTGGGGAGTTCAAAGAATGTCTGAACTTGAAGAGTTCCTGTCATATATGAAAGAAGATGTAAAGCTTGATAAGGAATTGGAAGAAATAATCAGACAGGAAAGAGATGAATTGCAAGGAGACTTCTGCAGAGGCTGCGCATACTGCATGCCATGCCCACAGGACATTCAGATTTTCATATGTGCAAGAATGTCACTATGGATGAGAAGATTCCCTACAGAACCTAATTTGGATGAAGCAACCCAAGAGAAAATGAAGCAGATAGAGGAATGCACAGAATGTGGACAGTGCATAAGCAAATGCCCATATGAACTAAACATTCCAGAGCTTTTAAAGAAAAACTATGAAGATTATCAAAAGGTCCTATCTGGTGAGACAATAATAGAATAACTTTTTAAATAATTAAGTTTATATTCTAAAAAATACATTATTAAATTAGATATTAAAATTAATAGTGAACTAAAAGTTTACAGAATTTAAAAAATTATTTTA
>JADLKP010000302.1 GCA_016838945.1 Methanobrevibacter sp. | reverse complement strand
TATAAAAGATCTTATTTTAAATTTAAAATTTCAAGTAAAAAGAGATAAGATAATCAATAAAAATAAGACAAGATAATTAATGAAAATAAAAAAAAAGTAATTCTGTTTTAAAAAAATAAAAAAAAGTAATTTTATTTTAAAAAAAAAAAATAAAAAGATTTATGCTCATTTATGAGCATAATAGAAAATCAATTCATCATCCTTGATTTCATCAAGTCTTGCAAATCCGAATCTTTCGAATTGTACAATGTCTCCTACTTTCAAGTCTTTGCAGTCAACTTCACAAAGACCTTCAGTAATGGAAGCATCATCCATAACAACCTTAGCCTTGACAGCATCAGTTGGCACCCATTGAATGATTCTTGCTTTTGCTTCTCTTGCATCTTCAAAGGATTTGCTGTGGAATAGAGCATTTCCGTCTTTGATTTCAACATTCACTGCATCCATCAAACGACTGATTCCATCAGTCAAGTCTGCTTTTGGAATGTAAACTTCCTTATCGAATACAAGAGTCCTGTTGCCCCTTTCCTCAAAGTCCGGGTGCAATGGCCTTTCAATGCTTAATCCCAAATCATCTTCAGGAACATCAGCGATATCTATCTTTACAGGATCAGGCACAAAGAAATATCTGTTTACTTTTTCTTCTATAATGTTTCTATTCAATCCATAAATCTTTTTCCAGCTGATAGCGGAATCAGACATCTTAATACCTATTTCCACCATCAATTGAGTGATTGTTTCCGGTTGGATTCCTCTTCTTGCAATTGCCTTCAATGTTCCAAGTCTTGGATCATCCCATCCGCTATATGTACCATCCTCTATTCCTGCCATAGCTTTGGAGGTGCTTAAAGCGATATCTTCCATCTTCAGTCTGCCGTAATGGATAAATTCAGGAACTTCCCAGTCCATATGCTGGTAAAGATACTTTTGCTTTTCACTGTTAGCAAGATGGTCTTTTCCTCTCAATACATGGGTCATTCCAAGCAAATGGTCATCTACAGAAACGGAGAAGTTCATCATTGGATAGACTCTGTACTTGGTGCCTAACCTTGGATGTTCCTCTTCAACAATTCTCATTGCTACCCAATCGCGAATAGCCGGATTCTTATGATTTATATCAGTTTTAATTCTAAGTACAGCTTCACCAGCTTCCATTTCAGGGAACTTCTCCCAAAGTTCCATGTTTTCCTCAACAGTATTGTCTCTGCATGGGCAAGCTTGGCAATTGTCCTTAAGCTTTTTGAATTCCCCACCATCACAGGTACACATATACGCTGCACCACGTTTGATCAGCTCTTCAGCATATTTGTAGTAGATTTCAAAACGGTCACTTTGATAGTAGACTTCATCAGGCTCAATTCCTAACCATTTCAAATCTTCTTGAATCAATTCATAAGCAGGTTCATAAATACGTTTTGGATCAGTGTCCTCTATTCTCAATATGAATTTTCCACCGCATTTCTTTACGTATTCCCCATTTGGAATAGCTGCCCTTGCATGTCCAATATGCAACGGACCACTTGGGTTAGGTGCAAAACGCATTACAATATCCTTGTTTTTTCCCGGAAGTTTTGGCAATCCTTCTTCCTTTTTCTGTTTTTTCTCTTCAACAGCAACTCCCAACTCTTCCATTTTTCCCTTCTGCTCTTCTGGAGAAAGTGCATTTACTTGAGCTACAATCTTACCGGACAAAGGTCCGATTTCCTTTGCTCTTGGCCTGAGTTCAGGTTCACTGCTCATGATGGAACCCATAACAGCACCAGGATTTGCACTTCCCTTATGCTTTGCTGCATTCAATAATGCATGTTTAAATACAATTTCTTCTAATTCATCCATAAATATCACAAAAAATAAAATAAATTTTAAAAAAAAGTTCTTTTTAGAATAATCAAATAATCATGAAATCAATCATTTGATTTTAGATTGATTTTAGAAATTTTAAATTATAAAAGTTTTAATTAAAATTATGTATTAATTTATGAAACTAAACTTATATAAATATAATTAAAAACAAGTGAAAAATGCATTGAAATAATTGAATTTAGAAATAGGTATAATCT
>JADLKP010000025.1 GCA_016838945.1 Methanobrevibacter sp. | reverse complement strand
TAGAGTCGATATTCCCTGCATTCAAACAAGTGCACTCCCATTAAACATCGCTTTCTCATGGTAATCGTTTAACGCTTGGCGGTATGGTTAGTTGCCGATTTTGAAGCACTTCCGTATCAGGTTACACCAACTTTTGATACGAGCTGTACCGCTCTAATACACACTGCACCGGCAATTAACTATACCGTTTGTTCTGTGCTGCCATTTATTTTAATTTTAAAATCATGGTCATAGATTCACCAATCAATTTATAGTCTTTAAAACCGATTTTTTTATAAAGATCATAAGCATAATTTATTATGTCAACGCTTAAAGAGACTTTTCTATAACCTTTATCAGTCAAGGCTTTAATCATTGTAATAAGGAGCTTTGTTCCTATTCCTTTATTTCGAAATTGTTCATACACTGCCATACTTAGTTCAGGAGTGTCAGAATCAACAAATCCATATGCTTTATTTGTTTCGTTGAAATGTCTTGTCCATATTGCTCCAACCAAGTCTCCATTTAGTTGGGCAACAAAGCATATATCACCTTCTCTACCGAAATCCTTTATATATTTTGATATTTCAGGGTGCTCAATAATGTTATCTGGAAGCCTTTCATTTCCCGGAGGCACAAAAATGGCATTATATAGCATTTTATCGAGGAAACCAATTTCAGATATAGTAATTGGTCTTACGATAAGTGAGTCATTCATAAATCATCTATTTTTAGTTTATATAGTCCATTCATTGAGAGTTTGAATCCACATTTTTGAAGTACTTTGACAGATGCTGCATTTCTTTGATCGGGATCCGCAATAATGAACTTATAAAATCCTTTTAATTTAATTTCCACTATAATGATTTTTAATATTTTAACCCCATAGCCTTTATTAAGAAATGACTCTTCCCCAATCAAAAAGTCTATCCCAGCGGTTCCTATTGGTTCATTGGACCACTCTCCTTCAGGAGCTTTATCCGTATCATAATATTGAAAGAATCCCATGGGTATTATCTCCTCTACAATGTAATAATGAATCCAGGTTGAGTCATCTAGGTTTAGAGTAATTTCTTGAAGCCAGCTAACAGGTTCTCCAAAGTATTCACGAATGTATTCTTTACTCAGCCAGTTACCAGGTAGGGGAAGGTCGCTTGGATGTAATTCTCAGATTGTCATCGATTAATGTGTGCTTGTCGCGCGCCTGGTTGCACACGTTTGGCGGTATGGTTAGTTGCCGATTTCGAAGCACTTGCCTATCAAGTTACAACTACTTTTGATACGAGCTGTGCCGCTCGAATACCCACTGCACCGGCAATTAACTATACCGCGTGTTGGCAACTGGTGTTCATTCATATCCGTCTGTTTGTCATTTATTTAGCTTTTTTTTCTTGTCATTGTCAATCTGCACCGACCTATCCACGAAGCTCAAATTTATTTTGTTTTTTTGAGCGTGGGCAATCCTTAAACCGTCCTGAAAGGCGGTTACGTGGGCTGGAGAGGCGGAAGCTCTTTTGTAAGCCTTTGGTTTGAGCGTTGGCTCGTGTGGGCTTGCAAATGTGCTTACGACTGTGGGCAGGTTGTTCATATCAATTATTTATTTGTCAATTCGTTTGCAATCATTTCAGCTTGTTTCAATACGGTTTCTGTTGCGAGCATTTGCATGTCTGGCGGATAACCGTATTTTCTTAATAGTCTTTTTACAGCAACTTTCAGTTTTGCTTTTACGCTTTCTTTAATTGTCCAGTCAATCGAAGCATTTTGTTTAATGGTTTCAGTCAAAACAACGGCTAATTCACGCAATTTGTCTTTTTGCATGAGTTCTCGTGCGCTGTCGTTGTTTGCAACGGCTGTATAAAAAGCATATTCAAAATCTGATAATCCCATTGCTTTGGCTTCGCTGTCCATTTCAACAATGTCTTTGCTAAGGTTTATCAGCTCTTCAATAACTTCGGCTGCTGTAAGGATTTTATTGTGATATTTCTTAATGGCGTTCTCCAACATTTCCATTAAGGATTTACTTTTAACAAGGTTCTTTTTTGCCCTTGATTTTATTTCATCGTTGAGTAGTTTTTTCAATACTTCGAGGGCAACATTTTTGTGTTCCATTCCTTTCAGTTCTAAAAGGAAATCATCTGAAAGTATTGAAATGTCAGGCTTCTTTAATCCTGCGGCATCGAAAACATCAATTACTTTTTCAGTTACCAATGCTTTATCTATTACCTGACGGATGGTTGTTTCTATTTCTTCATCGGTTTTGCCCGAGCCTGTACTATCAAATTTTGCCAAACGTGCTTTAACTGCCTGAAAGAAAGAAATTTCATCTTTGGCATCCATTGCCTGGTCGTGTGGTATCGCTATGGCAAAGGCTTTTGACAATGCCGAAACTTCATTTATGTATCGTTTTTTGCCATCTTCCAAACCTAAAATGTGTTCTTCAGCTGCTAAAATCATCGAAAGCTTTTTGGAAGTTTCGGCTTCAAAATAATCTTCGTAGTTGAAGCCATGATACATATTTGAAACTACTTCCAGTTTCTCCAACATCAATTGAACAGCCTGTTCTTGTAAAATTGTTGGGTCGCCTTTTCCTCCTGCATCAGAATAAAACGAAAGTGCCTTTTTCAAATCAGATGCAATGCCTAAATAATCAACAATTAAACCACCCGGCTTGTCTTTGTAAACACGGTTTACCCTTGCAATGGCTTGCATCAGGTTATGCCCTTTCATAGGTTTGTCAATGTAAAGGGTGTGCATACTTGGTGCATCAAAACCCGTAAGCCACATATCCCGAACGATAACGAGTTTTAATTCATCATCGGGGTTTTTCATACGTTCGGCTAAAGTACGGCGTTGTTCTTTGGTTGTATGATGTTTTGAAATCTTTGGACCATCGGAAGATGAAGAAGTCATTACTACTTTTATAATGCCTTTGTTCAGTTCATCGGAATGCCATTCAGGTTTTAGTTTTATGATGGCTTCGTACAAATCGGCAGCAATTCGGCGGCTCATGGTAACAATCATCCCTTTGCCTTCAAAAACTGCTTGACGTTGCCCAAAATGCTCTATAATATCTTTTGCAATTTGGTTTATACGGTTTTCGCTACCTACCAAAGCCTCTAATTGTGTCCACTTGGCTTTTGCTTTTTGGGTATCGGTCAAATCCTCTTGGTCGAGTTCATCGTCCAAATCATCAACTAACTTTTTGCCTTCTTCGCTCAAGTTTACTTTTGCCAGACGGCTTTCGTAATAAATACGGACAGTTGCCCCATCTTCAACGGCTTGGGCAATGTCGTAAATATCCACATAATTGCCGAAAACGGCAGGGGTATTTACATCTGTGTTTTCAATGGGTGTGCCAGTAAAACCCAAATAAGTTGCATTGGGTAAAGCATCACGCATATATTTTGCAAAACCATAAACTATTTTTTTACCGATAACATCGCCTTTATCATTTTTATCGTCAATGGTTTTGGCTTTAAATCCGTATTGGGTGCGGTGTGCTTCATCAGCAATCACCACAATGTTTTCACGATTGGAAAGCAATTCATAAACATTACCATTATCGGGTTGGAATTTTTGAATGGTTGTAAAAACCACACCACCCGAACCAACTTTTAAAAGTTCTTTCAGTTGGTTTCTATCTTCGGCTTGTACAGGCTCTTGGCGTAATAGTTGTTTCGATGCTGCAAATGTATCAAAAAGCTGGTCGTCCAAATCGTTACGGTCGGTAATTACCACAATGGTAGGGTTATCCATTGCCAATACAATTTTACCCGTATAAAAAACCATTGAAAGCGATTTACCGCTCCCTTGTGTGTGCCAAACTACACCACCTTTTCGGTCACCAATGGGCTGCTTTTTAACTCCCGGCACGCCGTAACTTTCGGGTGATTCCATTACCATGCTCAACGGCGTTTCTTTCAATACAGAAAAGCCTGATGCTCTTAGTGTGGATTCTACTGCACGGTTTACAGCATAGTATTGATGATACGCTGCAAGTTTTTTAACGGTGGTAATTGTTATAATTCCCGTTTCGGGGTCTTCCCGTTTTGATTTTTCAAAAACAATGTAATGGCGGATTAAATCAATCAGGGTTTCTCTATTGAGCATACCCAAAATAAGGGTTTCTAACTGGCTAACCAAGTGCGATGCTTCTGCTTTACCATCGGCAGATTTCCATGCCATAAAACGGCTGTACCCTGCTGAAATAGAACCTGCTTTGGCTTCTAATCCGTCAGAAATTACTACAAATCCATTGTAAGTGAAGAGGGTTGGAATTATTGATTTGTACGTTTCAATTTGCTTGAATGCTGAATGAATAGTAGCGTTTTCGTCTGCTGCATTTTTTAATTCAATTACCACCAACGGAATACCATTGACAAACAAAATAACATCGGGGCGTTTGTTATTGTTGTTTTCCACAACAGTAAACTGGTTGGCAACTACAAAATCGTTGTTATACGGATTCTTAAAGTCAATCAGCCAAACACGGTCGCCACGGTCATCGCCATCAACCCGTTTTGAAACAGGGATACCCTCGGTTAAAAGCCTGTGAAAAGCCTCATTATTTGCTAATAGTTCGGGCGAGGCAATGCGTTGAATTTCCTTTATCGCTTCGGCTTGTGCAGCGGCAGGAATGGACTTGTTTATGCGTTTTACGGCATTTTGTAAACGCTCAACTAACAAAACCTGCTCGTAGGTTTCCCTTTCAGGTGTTTCACCATCGGGAGCAATATTCGGAGCATAAATGTATTCGTAACCGAGTTTGTCCAATAACTCAATTGCAAATGCTTCAATGCTATGTTCTGTAATCTTAGTCATAATTAATTCAACCTAAATAAAATAACGATAATCATACTCAGAGTTAGCACTTGAATCAATCAATTTTCCAATTCTCGCAATATCATTTGACGATGAAATAGTTGCTGGTAATTGAGAGTACATATTCAGAGAATTCCAATTCATTTTTGTTAAACCTAAAATCTCGTTTGCAATTAGCTCTAAGCTTCCATTTCCGTAATGTTTAATTACTCTAAGCGGTTTTGGAATATATCTACCACCAGGATAAAAATTGAAATTAGGATTTCTTACGGATGGTATTACTCCATGTGCCCAAAGTAGAGCTTCTTTCGAGTTAAGCTGGATGCAAGTGCCGCGAGAAACAGAATAACCATCAATTTCAGGCTTATTGTCTTTTATTTTACTGGCTGTGTATTTAATGTTTTCCTCAAAATTAATTTCAATTAAATCAATTGATTCAATAATACCGTTTTCCGAAAGACTATCTAAGATACCTTGTTTTTCATCTTCAGTAAAAAAGGTTCTTTTATGAATAACAACTCTCTTGGGGAGTTCATTCATTGATTCATAAAACAGATTAAGAATATTACGACCAAACTCATAAGCATCATCATAACACAAATGAGGCTTTTTATGTCTCCATTGTATTTTATTGTTGCTTATTTTCGACAACTTATATTTAAGACCTTCTCCTGTAGAGCTATAAATATGACTGCAACCTAATACAATGTGACCATTGTCATTGTCATTAGAATCAATGCTATATCCTAAACCTGCAAATGCCGTATTTTTATCAGTATTTGCTAAAATCCAAGGAGTTCTTAATGATTTAACATAGAAAGAAAGTGATAACCACCAGTTAATTTGACAACTTTGTTGTTGGTCTTTTATCGTTTTCTCTCGTATTAATTGAGACATAATCCCTTTTTCAGCACAAAAAGCTTTAATGTAATCGTGCAAATCAAATGATTCACTTTGTACGTTGTATGAGGTAAATGCTTCCCAACGTTGTGGAATATAAACTACAATAATCTTTTGTCTTCCTGTTGAATTAATTTTAACAATGCAGTTGCAAATCTCTTGCTTTATATAGTTTGCATTTTCCACAATTCCAATATATTGTGGCTCATGTACATATTCCCATCCGTCGCTATCAGGAGTTGGAAAATTTAAACTTACTCCATAGGTATTATAGAATCCTTCAAAATCAATAATGTAATCATCATCTTGCTTGAACCTTGCAATCTTTTGATTTTGCTTTTGGATGAATGAATATAAATTATTTGCTTCAGCTTTGGGTGAAATCAGAGCTATTTCAACTCTATCATTAAGTAAAGAATTGATGTTTGTTTCAAAAGGTTTATTGTTGACCAAACCTCGCATTGGGTGTTCATCAGTTACATTTCTTGAACCATGGGAAGTTGAAAAAAGTAATGGAACTTCCTTAAATTGGATGCCTTTTAGATTAAAGAAATGCTTTGGTACTGTATGGTTTTGCGGATAACGATAATTTAAGTTACAAACTTCTGTAAAAAGCGGAGCTTTTGCAATTTTAAATCTAAATCCTGAACCTGAGTTTATCGGAAATTCAAATTCATCATTGCTTTGAAAAAGCATCTTTCTCCATTTCTCAACATAAATATTGAACTGCTTATTCCATATTTTATGAAAAAAAGCAATTCCAACATTTTGAGCAGTTGTCCTGTCTAAATCCTCTTTTTCCAATTCAAAATCAGGATTAAGCGTAAGATAAAATACACCTGAAAGTTTATCAAATGACAATTTAATTGCATTAAATACCTTTTGCCCTGCAATGGTTTGGAAATCAGCTTCAGACCACAGCCTATTTTTGTAATTAGTTTTAAGATTATTGGTAGAAGCTAAAACTTTGCAAACAGATGTTAAAAGCAAACTACTTATAGACGAATTGAATATTTTGATGTTTGCTAATGGCTTTCGTTGAATTTCACTTTCTATCACATCTGAAAAGACATCTTTAATTATGGTCAAATTACCAAAACACCAAATTTGTTTTCGATATGGAACAGCAACAATATCGTTTCTTGTTAAAGTTCTATTTTTTACAAATTCCCAAGGTTTTTCATCAAGTGTGGCATCAAATACAAATACTTCATCAGGAAAACTAATTTTATACAAGTTGCTTTTTACTATTTTGTTTACTCTGTCAGGTTTCAAATCAAATGGGGTATTAACATCTTGTTTTTTTTCTAAATGGTGTAGGTTGATTAATTCTTGCTTCAACTCTCTATTATCTTCTACCACCACCTGAGCAGTTTTACGAAGAACACTATCAAAACCCTCGGTTGAAATATAAAAGGCGTTGCGATTATTTTTTGCGGCAAGTTCAATAAGTTCTTTAACTTCATTACTTGCATTGTTTCCATAGCCACACCAATACAACATTCCTCCACCAGATAAAGAATAAGCTTCTTTTAAAGCATCCATAAGAGATGCATCTCTACCACTATACCCAACAACGATTAAATGTTTGTCTCTTAAATAATCAATTAAAATTTTACGAAAGGTCTTATCCTGATTTTTAAGTTCTTCAACTGTATTTTTTAATTCTCCATATTTAAAATCTCCGTGGAGTTTTATTACAGGAAGTTCATTTCTGTTTTGACTTCTTTTAGTTAATCTTTGTACAGAATCCAATGTTATTTCAATTGACTGAATTCCACTCCCAGAACACGCTGTTACAACAAGCTCATCTAAGTTTGTTGTCCATACTGAATCAAGCATCCCTTGTTTTGCTATTATTGGGATTGATTTATAGCCTATTGATGGTTTTTTATTTGAACTAATCTTTTGAAAATATTGTCTTCTGTGTTCTTCAATGGGATAACATTTTTTTGCGTAAAAGGAATATTCTTCTGTACTTCCTCTTTCCGGGTAGCCTCCTTGGTTATCTAACCAATGTTGTATTGTGTTTTTAACTTTTGGGTTTCTATAATTTTCAATCCAATCTGTTACAGTTGAGTTATTTGATTTATAAATTGATTTTTTCCATTCCCAAATACAATCTTCTGCAGATGGAATATCGGAAGTAATGGAACAACCTGCACCAAGAAGTAACGAATAGGTGTCGTTTTTGCTAATATTTATAGCCCTTAGAAATTCATCAAATTGCAACCTATTCATATTAATTCCATTTTTTCAATTAGGATTTCCCCACTCATCAACTTCGGCAACAAAGTATCTCGCAAGGTCGTAAGGGTGCGGATTTGGGTTTGGTTTGATTTTATCTTATTGAATAAAGGTTCGGTCTCATCTTTGAATGCTTTCATTGTCAATTCATCTGGAATTAGTATTTCCATTTCTTTTATCATAGCCGAGTTAATTGCCGTTACTATTGAAGAAGTACTACCTAAAGTTTCATATTTGTATGTTTTAAGAAATATATAAAGATATTCCTTGCTGAAAGGCGTTTTTTTATTGAATTTGAAATGTGCAATTGCTTCATTCGAAAGCATTTCTTCGAAAGTAATTGCAACTCGTCCTACAGTCATTTTAAAACTTAGAACTACGGTATCTTTGGGAATTATTGGAATATTAAAAGTTTCAACAGCTTCTTTGGTTAAATATTCTGATGTATTTGAAATAAACACCCCATCATCGCCCAAGTCTTTTATCGAAATCCATTTAATGTCTTGTGAATTAGTAGTAAACCATCTTGATTCCTTTCTTGGTGGAGTTCTACCAATTGCAATGTCAGTAATTTCTTTAAGTTGTTTAATTTCCCAATCCTCCTTCGCTTCCTCCACAAACCACTGTCTAAAAAGCGTTTCAGCCATTTTTTCGAGGGTGGTGTTCTGGCGGTGGAGCAGTTCTATTTTATCATCGAGGCTGGAAAGGATGGAGGCTATGGATTTTTGTTCGGTTAATGAGGGATAAGAAACAGATATTGCTTTTAATATTTCAGTATTTATTGAAGGCATTGTAGCACCAACAGAAATATTCAAAATATAATCTCTAAAATTTTTCTGCTGAAAATAATAACTTAAAAATCTTGAATCAACCTCGAAGGCTTTTGTTCTAACACGAAGCATTCTTGAAGAAAACATCCATCCGTCTTGGTGCTTTTTTACAAAAGCACTTAAATCAACAGAACCTACCCTTGTAAAAACTATATCACCCTGTTTTAATAAATACTTTGATAGTCTGTTTTTATCTTCATCAGTTACACTTGGATAATTAAAGTCGATAATTCTAAAATCCTTTAAATGTTCTACCGTAACAACAGGAGTTCCACCTGTAATATATTGTTCATTTTTCAACTGGCTTCCAAACGGACCAGTTTGCACATCAGCAATTTGTTGTAATTCAACTTCCTTCCACTCAGTCATTTGTCTTAATCTTTGAAAGGTTAGTGGAAATAATTTCGTTTAAGCGTGCTTCTTCCTTTAACTGTTCTGCTAATTCAGCTTTCAGGGCAGTAAAACGCTCGTTAAAATTAAAGTCGTCCTCATCATCGGGCAAACCAACATACCGCCCGGGTGTAAGTACGTAATCCAGCTCTGCTACTTTGCTAATTGGAGCAGAAGCACAAAAACCAGCAATATCTTCATATTTACCATCGGGGTTTCGCCAGTTGTGGTATGTTTCTGCAATTTTTTGAATATCCTCTTGCGAAAGTTCTTTGGTTCGGCGGTTTATCAAATAACCTAAGTTTCGGGCATCAATAAACAAAATATCCTTGCTGCGGTCTCTGAATTTACCGTTTGTACGGTTGCGGTTCATAAACCAAAGCGAAGCGGGAATCTGAGTATTTAAGAAAAGCTTTGCAGGCAGGTTTACAATGCAATCAATCAAATTGTTTTCAACCAATGCTTTCCGTATATCACCTTCGCCCGATGTTTTGCTTGTGAGCGAACCTTTAGCCAATACAAAACCCGCTTGACCGTTGGGTGCTAAGTGGTAAAGGAAATGTTGAATCCAAGCATAGTTGGCGTTGCCAGTTGGCGGTACGCCATACTGCCAGCGTCCGTCTTTGCGAAGCAAATCGCCTCCCCAGTCGCTCACGTTAAACGGTGGGTTGGCAATAATATAATCGGCTTTCAGGTCTTTGTGTGCATCGTTCAAAAATGAGCCTTCGTTGTTCCATTTTACCTGCGAACTATCAATTCCACGAATAGCAAGGTTCATTTTGCACAAACGCCAAGTTGTTTGGTTGCTTTCCTGTCCGTAAATGGAAATATCGTTAATCTTTCCTTTGCGTTCTTCTACAAATTTTTCCGATTGCACAAACATACCACCAGAACCACAGCAGGGGTCAAAAACACGTCCTTGGTATGGTTCTAACATTTCAACCAACAATTCAACAACACTCCGTGGGGTGTAGAATTGTCCGCCCTTCTTGCCTTCGGCAAGAGCAAATTCACCAAGGAAATATTCAAAAACGTGTCCGAGTACATCGGCACTTCGGGCTTTGGTATCGCCAAGGGCAATATTGCCAACCAAATCAATCAATTCGCCCAAACTTGTCGGGTCGAGATTCTGTCGGGCATACACTTTAGGCAAAACTCCTTTCAACGAAGCATTCTCTTTTTCGATGGCATCCATTGCATCGTCCACAAATTTGCCAATATCGGGTTGTTTTGCTTTTGATAACAGCATTTTCCAACGTGCTTCCTGCGGTACAAAGAAAATATTCTCGGCTTTGTATTCATCCTTGTCTTCGGGGTCGGCTCCCTGTGCTTCTTCGGCTTTCAGTTTAGCAAACAATTCTTCAAAAGCATCAGAGATATATTTTAGAAAAATCAATCCCAAAACCACATGCTTATATTCAGCAGCATCAATATTCTTTCTCAATTTGTCGGCTGCTTTCCAGAGTTGTTTTTCTAAAGGTTCTTCTGTGCCGTTTCCGTTTTTCTTTGCCATTTATATTTTTTCTTTTTTAAAAATCAACAAGTTTCAATTAAAGCTCAAAAGTAACAATTTAGCACGGGTGCGTAAGCAAAATTGCAGCTCTTTTGCAAGCTTTGGTTTTGAGCGTTGGCTCGTGGGGCTTGCAAATGTGCTGCAATGTGGGTGGGGTTTCTTTCTTCTTTTTTTGCGGGGGGAAGAAAAAAACAAAATAAATTTCCATCAAATTTGCACTGTCCTGTCAAAAAGCTAAATCCTTTCTTATTTTAATTTTGTCAATATAGTATCTGTCTGGTCGTCTGTCTTTTTACACTTGTTGCCAACGGTCACTTGTATGTGGTCGGGCGGGATTTTCGTTAGAAATCCTGTCAGACCCGCAGGAAAGTGAGCAGCAGGTCTGACTTGTCAGACCGCTTAAACCCCCGCCTGCCATATACATTTTGTTACCAAACGTTTTATTATTCAATTTTCATCTCTCTATAAATTGCTATTGGACTTACCGATATTTTGGGATACGTGGGAACAAAAAAGAATTTTTCAAATCCTTCGAATGATGAAAACACACCTCGAAATGCTTTTTCAAAAGCTGCTTCCTCTTGAAGTTCATCATCTTCATATCCTAAATACTCATCATTTAAGTTCACTCTTATATCCTCTTTTTGCGGACAAGATGTGATAATTCCAAAAACAGAAAGTTTAATATTCGGTCTACTACCATATGTGAAAATTACATTTTCAAAATCTCCATCAACAAGATATTTGCTTTTTAGATTTGCTAGAATTTGAAAATCATTAAAAACATCAAATGGTGCTAAACGAAAATTTAATCTGTTTGGTGAAAAGGTATTGAGAAATGTTTCTACACGGTCAATAAATGTTTCATCTAAAAAAACGGCTCCAGCTTCTTTCTCAATAGTTTTATCAAAGTTCTTTTCAATAGCACTTAGTTTTTTTAATTCTGCTGTTTTATTGGCTTTTGTACTTGTTCTTATCTCTTTACGCAAATCATTTATTTGTTCTTTAAATTGAATTATTTCAGGATTATTATCTAAGGCAGATGTGAAAATCAACCGTTGAATCTCGTTGAAATTATTCATTATTCGTTTAAATCTCTCAAAGTCCTCAAATGAACTCCATCCAGTTGATTTTATGTATGTGAAATTTGGAACCATCTTTAAAAAGTCATTAAATGAAGCTCCTCCATTTTCAAAATTTTCATTCAAGTCGGTTAATATTTTCTTTTCAAATAATGATTTTTCTATTTCATTTAACAGTTCATGATAGAGTTCGATTTTTTCAGTTCGTAATGTTTTTTCTTTATCCGTTGCTCCAACTTTTCCTTTTAAAACTTTAATGTCAAATCCTATTTCAGAAGAAACAGCACCTTCTTCTTCCATTGCTCTTGTCAGTTCACTAATAATACCTCCATTTAATTGGCTGTTTAATGATTTAGCTTTATCAAAATCAAAATAAATCAGGTCTTTAATTGTATTCATCAGTTTTATTTAAAATGTTTGGTAACGGACGGCGCTTGGCGCAGTGGCGGATTTCGGAGCACAAAACTGTCAATACACCACAAAAGTTAATGCGAGGTAGAATGTTCAATTAACCACTTCACCCGCCATTGAGCCAAACGCCTGTTACCTGCTGGCATTTATTATTTGTATAAGTTTTTCGCTCTTTCAGTAAGTTCATAAGTCAAAGGTGTTTTTGTTTGGTCTCTCTTGATTAAACCTTTTTTTAGGTCAAGCATTCTGTTCTTATGTGCTATTGAGTATGATGATATGTCAAGTTCTTCTGAAATTTCTCTTGCCGTTATTGGCTCATTTTGCTTAGACAATTCCATTACTATATCAATGTCAGAAGGGTTAAGTAAGCTTTCTTGCTCTATTTTAATCAACTCTGTTTTTATTTCGTCTGAAATAGCCTCAATTATGACATCAGAATGGCATTTATTACATTTAAAACCTGAATATTCTAAAAGTGGTAGTTGTTCTTGATTAAAAACTTGATAACACTCATCATTAATGCAATGTATTGATTTACTTGTCGCTAGAAAGTCTTTAAGTAAACTGTTGAAATTAAAAGGTCTTTCAATGAAATATTTCCGATGTTTAGTTCCATCTGGTTTACCCCAAAGTAGATTGTGCTTTTGTGTAAGTCCATAGTTCAATGAATAAATAGATGATAATTGTCCATCTTTATCACTCATTTCAGTATATTTAGAAATGAAAAAATTTAGTTCTAATGTTTTTAAAAACTTCTCAAGACTTGAATTAAAATGAAAATGGCTACAAAATGGAAATGATGGCAGATATGATTCTCCTGTTAATTCACCTGTAGTTATTTTTCGTTTGTTTTCAGTCATTCTTTCTACAAATTTTTGCAGGAGTTCTTTCAATTGAAGTGTATCAATTTTTTCATTTAACGATAGTAAAGAAAAAGTTGTCTTATGAAAAAATGGTTCTATCTTATCTTCGTAGTAGCGTTGAGAAGCTGTCTCTATGTCTTGTCTTGCAATAGGTTTATCATAAATGATTTTACTTTCGTAACAGTATGAAAGGATATAACCAATTATCCTTGGAACATTCATTGATGTTTGAAATATTAGTTTGTAATATTCATCCATCGTTAATTTTGAAGTGTCAAAAAAAGTTGAGGCAGGTTTTCTGGTAAAATGTAAAAATCTTTTTTCAATAATTCTTTTCGTAAAATCAATTGCACCTTCCTCCATTTTACTCCTATCAAATTCAGAGTATAGGTTATAAAAGTCTAAATTAATTGTATCGACTTTTCCTGGGTCTATTTTCCCATAATAAATTCTGTTTGGGTAAGCCGCAATTTTAAACTTAATGAATTCGTCTGACCAATTATTTAATGGTGCTAAAACTACATCTACAAATGTTTTTAAGGCATAATCTTCAATTTCTGAGAAATCATCCAACAATACTACAATGTGTCGAATGTTTACAGCTTTAAGTATTTCTTTTGTGTCTTCAATGAAAGTTTTAATTTGAAATACTTGCAAAAAAATACTTGAAAATCCCTCCTCTAGTTCAGTGGACTTAAGTGTTCCTTTCGATTCGGTTGATTCATCATTTAAATCTAATCCTACTTTTGGACCTGTCGAGCTTGCACTTATGCCAAACTTGTCATTTGTAGTATCTGTCTTTGTGGTTTTTTTCTCATCAAAAGTTGTTTTTTTAGATGTAATGTTTTTGATTATTGGAATTTCAATTTCTTTTAATGCTTCATTATCTTCAATCAGTTTTCTTAGTTTTTCAATTTTAGATTTTGTTTCTTGTGCTTTTGTATCTCCAAATAGTTGCTTTAACTTCTCATAAAATGTGTCATAACGCAAATCAATTTCTTCAACAATTTTTTTCAAAACGCTTTGTAGAAAACTTCTTTCAATTAGGTATTTTTTGATTGTCTTGGATGGTAAATAATCAGATAGATAATCTAGATTCAAAAAGTCTGAATGAGCAGAGTCATAAATAGTCTTTACATCAAGATAGCAAGGCAAGAAATTATCTTTTTTTCGAAGTTCTTGCTCAATTCTTAGAAATATAGTAGATTTTCCTGTTCCTTTCCTTCCGATAAGAAATGTTGTATTTTCTCTAATACTTTTCTTTAGAATATGGTCATTAGGAAGTAAGTCCGTATATAAGGCCTCTAATAAATTTTTACCTTTTTCGTCAAGCAAATCAGCTCTACGATATTTTTTTAAAGATTCTATTGCGTTAAAAAAATTGTCCTTATCTTCTGTTGTAAACATATTTATTTCGTATTTATCGGTGCAGTTGTCGTTCTTTATGCTTGCTGGTAACGGTGGCGGTATGAAAAGTTGCCGATTGCGGACGATTACCTGTCGAGTTACACAAAAGTTGAAGCGGGCTACAACCCTTGAATAACCTACTATACCGGCAATTTTTTATACCGCGTGTTACCGCTAGTGTTTATTATTCCAATCAATTTTTGTAATCTCTTTGTCTTTAATTATAATCATTGAAACTTCTCTTTCTCTACCAAGTCCATAAAAATCAAGATTCATTAAAATCACTCCATTTTCGTATTGAGTTGTAATCGGGTCATGTGTGTATAAATCTGAATTAAAGAGTGGGTCAACAATTATTATATCCTTTTTTCTAATTTCAGATAGAAATGTCCTGTCTTGCCAATTAACCATATAGATTGTTTGCCCATTCCAATTAAAGCTTGAAAAAATCTGAACCCAATAAAAATCAAAAACAGTTTTGGGATGACCTGATTTATCAGAGTATCCAAGAGCATTTATATTTTTAGTTTTTGAGTCAAAATCTTTTAGATTAGACAGTTTTGAAGGGTCAGCAATTAATTTCAAATCAGCACTGCCCATTCCGTGTCCTAGATGCGATAAGACTTTATAGCCTTTATCTGTTTCAATTATCGAATTTGCACAAGTGGCCTCGGTAAAATATGTATTTTCATTTGCCCTGTTATAAAAATAAACTGTTCCACCCCATTCTCCATGACAATCACAATAAGCAAGGTATTCCTTGTTCTCAAAAAGTTTTGGTTTTTTTTCAAACGGTAATTTTTGTTCAAATTTCGTCCAATTGCTTGTAGAGTCAAAGAGCCAATATTTTCCATTTGATAATCCACACAAATTATTGTTGATTAACCAGTGGTAATCAAATCGTTTTGTATTTAATTCTTTTTCAAGTTCCTCGTTTCTTGAAAAGTCTGATAGTTTATGACATACAAAAGTTCCAGGCTCAAACAGCGACACTATGTTTTCTTTGAATATTACCGAAAATGATAATGGAAATGAATTATTTTGATTAGGGTTTTCAAATACAATTTCTTTCTCTTTAAATTCGAGCGAAGATTCAGAAAGAATTATATTAAAGTCTTCTCCTTTATGAATAACAGGTAAATTCACCTTGTAATCATCATATTCTAGTCGTTCCCTAAACTTAGTAACAAGAGTATCAAAATCGTTCGTTTGACAGAAACAATTCAAAAAAGAAAAACTCAATAATCCAATCAGTATATGTTTCATTGTATGTAGGTGTTTTCTTAACATTAGCGGTAACGCTACGCATATGCCTAGTGGCGTATTGCGGACGATTCAACTGTCAAACCAAGGAAAAGTTTGAGCGGGCGAAAAGCCTTGCAAAGTGCAGTAAAACCGCCATTAGGTATATGCGATGTTGTGTGCCGTAGTTCTTGTTTTTCATATTTTCATCCCTGAATTTCAGTTGCTTTTATTTTTCCACTCTTTAGCTAATATCGCATAAATCAAATCATCAACCCATTCTCCGTGAAAAAACAAACTCTCTTTAAAATGTGCTTCTCTCCTAAACCCCAATCTTTCAATTAGTCTAATTGAATCAATATTTATTGGGTCTATAGATGCAATAATCCGATGTTTATTTAAATCATTTATCAAGTAATCAATAATTTCTGTCAATGCTTCCATAGCATACCCTTTCCCACGAAAATTCTTATCCAAGGTATAACCAATCTCTGTCTGCATATTTTCTGAATCAGTCTCTATAAAATGGATTCCAATATCTCCAATCAAGATATCAGAATCTCGCTCAATTATTACAAATTGAAACCAAGTCCCTGGAATATTTATTGAGCTTGAAGTTCTACATATAAAATCAGAAACATCTTCAATAGTTTTTGGAATTAAGCTCAAAAATCTGTGCGTTTCAGAGTCTGAACGATAATTAAATAATGATTTACTATCATTAATATTTACAGGTCTAATATGTAATCTATTTGTGTAAAAATCCATTAGTTAAATTATTCTGTTATGGTCTCTGCTTCTATGTCACACAACATTTGTGTATACGCAATACAATTGCGTATATATTTCATATATACTCCCTCCTTGTTTTTCTAATAAACTA
>JADLKP010000301.1 GCA_016838945.1 Methanobrevibacter sp. | reverse complement strand
TATTTATCTGAAAGTATATGAAAAAAGAGTATTGGATTTAAGAAAAAATTAAAAAGGTTTAAAAAAAGAGAAAAATAGAAGATTTATATTTCATCTAAATCTTCTTTTGTTAATAAAGTTGCACCAGCATCTTTCAATGCTTTTAATCCAGCTTCATTATCTTCAATCTTGAAAACAACAATAGCTTCATCAACTTTAGTGCTTACAAATGCATAAAGGTATTCTACATTGATGTTTTCTTTTTCAAGAATTTCAAGAATTGTGTTGAGGCCATTAGGTTCGTCTTTCACTCCTACGACAATCACATCTGTTTCTTTGACAGTGAACTTTTCAGCTTTCAATGCTTCTATTGCAGATTCATTGTCTGAAACGATCAATCTTAAAATTCCATATTTGGAACTGTCTGCAATGGAAAGCGCTCTGATGTTTACGCATTTTTGGGACATTGCATTAACAGCTTTTTTTAGTTTTCCTTCTTTGTTTTCAAGAAATACGGAAAGTTGTTTTACATTCATAGTATCATCTCATAATCATTATCTAATCAAAGTTTCTTTCGTCAATCACTCTAATGGCTTTACCTTCACTTCTTGGTAAGGATTCAGGTTCAACAAGGGTTACATCTACGCTGATTCCAATTGCACTTTGAATCTTTCTAGCCACTCTTCTTTCAAATTCCTCTATCTTTTTCATTTCATCAGAGAATACATCAGGTGAAGCTTCCACTTTCACTTCAATCTCATCAAGGGTATGAGGTCTTGATACATGTATTTGATAGTTGGCTGTCAATCCATCAATCTGTAGAATAGCTGCTTCAATTTGGTATGGGTAAACCATAACTCCTTTGATTTTTAACATGTCATCGCTTCTACCGGTGATTCTATCCATTCTTACGGTAGTTCTACCGCATGGACATTCATCTCTTCTAAGTGTGGTTATGTCTTTTGTTCTGAATCTGATGACTGGCATTCCTTCCCTTGTAAGGTTGGTCAATACCAATTCTCCTTTTTGATTGTCTCCTAAAACCTCTCCAGTTTCAGAGTCGATGATTTCTGGATAGAAGTGGTCCTCCTGAATATGCAAACCGGTTTGATATTTACATTCGGTGGATACTCCAGGGCCCATCAATTCAGTAAGCCCATAAATATTGTGTGCGGTAATTCCTAATTTTTCTTCTAAGCTGTTTCTCATTTCTTCAGTCCACATTTCAGCTCCAAAGATTCCTCCTTTTAAGCTGATGTCATCTGCTGTGTATCCTTCTTTTTCAAGGGATTCGGCTAAATACATTGCATATGAAGGGGTGCAAGTAAGGATATCGCTTTGGAAGTCTTCCATGATCTTCAATTGTCTTGCAGTATTTCCTGAAGACATTGGTATTACTGTTGCTCCCATATACTTTGCACCATGGTCAATTCCAAATCCTCCAGTGAACAATCCGTATCCATATGAATTTTGGATCTTTGAGTTCTTGTCTCCACCAGCCATTGCAATGGCTCTTGCGGTACATTCTCCCCAAATGTCTATATCTTTTTGTGTATATCCTGATACAACAGGAGTTCCAGTAGTCCCGGAAGTACTGTGGATTTCTATGATTTCATCATCTGGAACAGCGAATAAACCAAATGGATAAGCTTGTCTTAAGTCATCTTTTGTTGTGAATGGTATTTTGCTGATGTCATCAAGAGTCTTCAAATCATCTGGATGAAATCCTGCATCATCAAACTTCTTCTTGTAGAAGGGCACATTTTCGTATACTCTCTTTACTTGTTCTTGGAATAAGGCAAGTTGCATTTCTTCTTTTTCTTCTTTACCCATACATTCTGCTTTTTGATTCCAAATCATATAATTTCTCCATGATTTTCGATAATTCTTTTGAGTCATATAGTTAAATATTAATAATTGAAAATTTTAATAATAGAAAACAATATATAATTTATTTTTAATCATTAATAAATATATTATTTAAAAAATCTTTTTCTAGTTTAAAATGCATATTTTTTGTTCATTCATACATATTTTGTTTTTTATTTCTCAATTAATTCCTTTTCATTTATTTATTAACTCTATTAAGAATTAATTAGGT
>JADLKP010000300.1 GCA_016838945.1 Methanobrevibacter sp. | reverse complement strand
TATTCTAGGTATCACATATGACATTAGAAATAGTAAAAAGAGGGTCTAGTGAAAATTTCTTGCTTAAGCAAATCATCAAAAAGAATTTCACATCAAAATATAAAGATTCATTTATAGGAGTTCTTTGGAGTTTTTTAAACCCCTTGATAGAAATGGCTTTATTGACAGCAATTTTCTCATCCTTATTTGCAAGAAGTATTGAAAATTTCCCAGTTTACTTTTTAACTGGAAGAATAGTTATTAATTTCTTTAATAGTGGAACAAAAATAGCAATGAATTCCATTAAAGCAAACAGCAGTATTTTCAATAAGATTTTTGTACCTAGATATATCTTTGCATTAGGAGGAATCTGTTCTGAATTCCTGAATTTTTTAATGTCTGTAATTGTTCTTATTGCTATAATGATTTTGACCAAAGCGCCTTTCCATCCCATGGCTCTCTTATCAATAATACCAATAGGCGTCCTATTCATGCTTATAACTGGAATAGGATTAATATTAGCAATCATCTGTACTAAATTTTCAGACATTGCATATTTATATAAAATATTCACTTCATTATTAATTTATGCATGTGCAATATTTTATCCTATTTCTAGCGTACCTCAACCATTAAGAGGATATATGGAACTTAATCCAGTTTATGGAATTATAGCCCAATTCAGATCATTTGTAATGCAAGGGCAAATGCCATCTACAAAGCTAATGTTAACTACTTTTGGTTTTTCCCTTATTATTTTCATAATTGGGGTATTAATATTCCGCAAATATCAAAATAGGATTACATTAGAACTATAAATTTGGAGAGATTGAAATGAACAATACTGAAAATGAAGTAAAAAAGATTAAAACTCAAATTATTCCAGCCATTCATAATACCGTTTCTCTTCAAGTTTATTTGAAAACAGAAGATGGCAAAGCTATTGCTAATAAAGAGGTCATTTATAAGTTTATAAGAGCTAGTGGCAGAGAGAAAATATATAAAAAAATTACTGATGAAAATGGTAAAGTTCATTTAACCCTTAACACCAATAAGGATGCAACCATTGAATTAATATTTGAAGGTGATGAAAAGTATGAAAAAACAAAAGTCACAACCCTTAAAGTTAAACCTTCAAAAGAAGAGATGGATATAAAAAATAAGCATCCTAATCAAATGCTGCAAAAAGAGAAAAAAGATGCAGAAAAAGAGGCTAAACAATTAAAATTGATAGAAGAATATAATGAACATCAGAATTATCTTCAAACTACGGATGAAAGTAATATTGCAATTGAATTGAGAAATGTTTCATTAAGCTTTAAAATAGGCAATGATAAAATTGATAACTTAAAGGAATATGTTATAAGGACACTCAATAGAAGTAAGGAAAAGAAAACTATCTTTAAAGCTACCGATAATGTATCCTTTAAAATCTATAAAGGTGAAAAAATTGGTCTTATAGGATTTAATGGTGCTGGAAAAAGTACATTGCTTAAGATTATTTCTGGGGTTTACACACCCGATGAAGGTGAAGTAATAATCAATGGGAACATTGCACCTTTATTATCTTTAGGTGCAGGATTTGATAAGAATTATTCCGGAAGAGAAAACATATTCTTAAATGGTGCAATCCTCGGATATGATGAAAAATTTCTTAAATCAAAATATGATGAAATTCTTGAATTTTCTGAACTCGGAGAATTTATCAATTTACCTGTGAAAAATTATTCTTCAGGAATGTTATCTAAACTTGGATTCTCTATTGCAACAATTGTAGAGCCTGATATCCTTATTCTTGATGAAGTTCTTGGTGTGGGTGACATCACATTCAAAAAGAAAAGTAAAGAAAAACTTCAATCTTTAATGGCATCAAATACTACCGTATTGCTAGTTTCTCACACAATCAGTGAAGTTAGAAATATCTGTGATAAAGCGATCTGGATTGAAGAAGGTAGAGTAAGAGAAATTGGGGAAGTAAATTATATCTGCGATAAATACGAAGATGCAGCTAAAAATGTTAGCAAAGAAAAAATCAAAAAAATTAAACCTCAACGTTTCTAACTTTTAGCTATTATTTCAATAGATATCATTTATTTTTTTTATAAAAAA
>JADLKP010000024.1 GCA_016838945.1 Methanobrevibacter sp. | reverse complement strand
ATTTTTATTATTTAATTTATTTCTTCTTATTATTCATATTATTCCTATTATTCATATTATTCATATTATTCCTATTATTCATATTATTCATATTATTCCTATTATTCATATTATTCATATTATTCATATTATTCCTATTATTCATATTACTCATATTCATTCAATTCAGCGGATTTGAATGCTAAATCTATGAATGTCTTAAAGAATTCATCATCCAATTTATCCAATCCCATCTTCTCTTCCCATTCATTGTTGATTTCTTCTAAAATTGGGATAAGATCCTTTCCTTTTTTTGATAACCTTAAGATATTATGTCTTTTATCTTCATTGGATTGTTCCCTGATTATGATTCCATTGGACTCCAATTTTCTGATGGCTTTGGTGATTGCTCCTTTTGTAATGTAAAGGCTATCTGAAAGGTCCTTCTGATTCAGGTTTTCCTCATTGTAAATTCTGGCTATGCACAATACTTGTATCAAGTTCAAGTCGTACTGTGCCAATGCATTGTTGAAGTAGGTTTTATGATTCTTATGAAAAATAAACAGCAAGTCACCTAAACGATTGTAATCATAAAATCCGTCTTTTGTTTTTTCACTCATCATTTTCTTTTTTATTGCTACAATTATTTAAAAATAACTAAATTTGATTAATAATTTTCATTTTTTTACTATTGAAATTCTATTTTTGAGATATATTTCAATTTTAAAAAGATTTAAATACTAAAAATGATATAGTATTAATTGTATTTAAATAAACATTAATGTATAAAAATATACATTATAATTTAGTGTATCCACCAAAATTATAATAAAATTTTTATATAATACTATTAAAAGTTAATAATGAATAAATTAATTAATTTTTAAATTGATTATTAATAATATAAAAATTATTAAGGAGACTGATCTTATGACTGAAATAGGAAAAAGAATTCGTTTAGAAAGGATTTTCAATAGAAAAACCGGAAGAACTGTAATTGCTCCTATGGACCATGGTGTATCAAGCGGTCCTATCAAAGGAATAATTAATATGGATGAGACAGTTGAAAGCATTTCCCAAGGTGGAGCAAATGCAATATTGATGCACAAAGGTATTGTAGGACTCGGACACAGAGGATACGGTAAGGATATAGGTCTTATTGTACACCTGTCTGCAAGTACCTCATTAAGTCCAGATCCAAACAATAAGGTAACTGTAACCAGTGTTGAAAAAGCAATCCAATTAGGTGCAGATGCTGTTTCCGTACATGTAAACATAGGTTCTGAAACCGAACCTGAAATGCTTATGGAACTTGGTGAAATATCTGAAACCTGCAGTTACTGGGGAATTCCGCTTTTAGCTATGATGTACCCAAGAGGACAAAAAGTGGAAGATGAACATGATGTGGAAATGGTAAAACATGCAGCACGTGTAGGTTCCGAACTTGGTGTAGATATCGTAAAAACCAATTATACCGGTGACCCTGATACCTTTAAGGAAGTAGTTGAAGGAGCATTGGTCCCTGTAGTCATTGCAGGGGGACCTAAAGTGGAAACTGATAGGGAACTTTTGGAAATGGTAAGAGATTCCCTTGAAGTTGGAGGAGCAGGTGTTGCATTTGGAAGAAACCTTTTCCAAGCTGAAAACCCTGGAAAAATAACTAAAGCTATTGCAGAAGTAGTTCATAATGATATGGACGTCGATGATGCTTTAAAAATCCTCAAAGATTAAATGATTAAAATAACTAAGCTTATTGCAAATAGTTTTTATCTATTGCTTAACGATTAATAATAAATAAAGGAGATTAAAATTGTCAAATAAATTCGCTTGGATCATGTCCCCGAAAGTAAGTTGGGATGATAAGAAAGAAATGATTACAACAGCGCTCGAATCAGGAATCGATTACGTTCTTGATACAGAAGACAGTGAAAACATCAGAAAGGTTGGAAACTTTAAAATCATTTCCAATGAAGATGATGCGGACATATATTTAGTTGGTATTGACGGTGAAGGAGATGGAACTCTCGAGCTTAAGGACAACTTAAATGAATCCGCAGATTTAGCTAAAGCAAATGAAGCTAAAAACAATGGAAAAACTGTCTGTGCCTATATAGTAATTACCGATAAGTTGCATGAACAGTTGGCTGTGACCTTAGGTAGGGCTGTTGATTATATAATCCTTGTAGCAACCGATTGGACAATCATTCCCCTTGAAAACATCATTGCAGACTTGCAAAAGGAAAATGTAAACATCATTGCTGCAGTAAAGACTGCCGATGATGCAAAAGTTGCCATGGAAACATTGGAAGTGGGCACTGATGGAGTCATATTCGAGCCTCAAGAGTTTGCACAGATAAAAGACATTGCAAATCTTATTGATGAGCTTTCAACAGAAAGCTATTCTTTAAAAGACTTGACAATCACCAATGTGGAACCTGTAGGTTCAGGAGACCGAGTCTGCATAGACACAACAACCATGATGAAGCCTGGTGAAGGAATGCTCATTGGTTCCTATTCAAAGGCAATGTTCTTCATACACAGTGAAAGCCTTGAAAGTGAATATGTGGCTTCAAGACCTTTCAGAGTGAATGCGGGTCCTGTTCAAGCTTATGTTATGGTACCTGGAAACAAGACAAGATACCTTTCAGAGCTTGAAACCGGTGATGAGGTATTGATTGTTGATGGTGATGGAAAAACCAAAAAGTCCATTGTAGGCAGGTCCAAAATAGAAAAGAGGCCACTTCTTCTGATTGAAGCGGAATTTGAAGATATGAAAATCAAATCATTGGTTCAAAATGCAGAAACCATAAGATTAGTCGATGAAAATGGAGAACCTATTTCCGTTTCAGTTTTAGAGCCTGGAATGAAGGTCAAAGGATTTATTGACGATAGCGCAAGACATTTTGGTATGGCTATTGATGAACAGATCATTGAGCAATAACTTTTTTTAAATCATTAAGGGCAATTGCTCTTAAATGACTTATTTTTTTATTTTTTTTACTATTTTTACCTTTTTTTTAAAAATTTAATCCTTATTTTTAATATGAAATTTTCATTTTCAAATCAATATTTTCACAAAAGAAGTTAAATATTATAACAACATTAAAACAATATTATAGTAAAATAATAAATTTAAAATCTTTATATTAAAAATAAACTATAAATAAAAGGAATTATATATTTTTATATCTAAATGAAAACCCTTTAAGCCAAGGAGGTGATATTATGCATTTTTGCTATATTGCTAAGGATTTTATTCAAAATTTTTCAGATGAAAATTCTGCTTGGCAAACTTATAAACTAAATGGAAGGTCATTATGTCTATCCAATCCAAGTTTTGGGTGGCACTGGTCATTTATCTCATTCATTTGTGGGTCATAACCTTTTTCATCATAATGGCGTTAGTCAAGTTATTATGATGTCATAATGCCCTCCTTTAAATCATAGGAAAAACTTTATTGCAAGATTTTGTTTTTCTAACACTGCACCAGGTGTTTTTAGGTTTCGTTTAGCTTGTAAAGCTCACTCCTATGATTTAAAACTATTAAAAAAATTTAAATATTATTTTATCCATATCCATTATCAGAGTTAAAGAGTTTATATTTAAACTTTTTTGATTCGCCATTAGTTTATAGGTTTTTCAATATCTATCTGGTGTATTGCAGGTTAATTTCCTGCAATTTAGATATTGAAAATAAATTGATAATTATTTGATGGATTCTCAATTCATCTCATTTCTATTTTTAAATTATATTATACATTTTTTTAAAATTTTTATAATCAAATTTATCTATTTTTATTCTTTTTTAATTAACGAAGATAATGGATCTTTTCCTTATCAATATCATCAAGTGTATGTGCTTTTTTATGCCCATCTTCGATTCCTAAAGCCAATATCCCAACTATTCTGAAGTAGTCATCAATTCCTAAAATGTCACGTACAAGGTCTTCTGAGGATTTTCCCAATTTGGACTTTCTTAAATGGATTTGAATCCAGCAGCTTCCAACATCCTGTTCTGCAGCCATCAAATGCATGAATGCCAAAGATATGGAGGAATCTTCAATCCATGTATCAGAGACCTTGCTGTTTGCAATTACAGCAATTGCCTTATTTGCATTCTTTACAAAGGAAGCTCCAAATGCTTTTGATTTGCTTATTTTCTTTAATGTCTCCTTGTTTTCAATAACTAGAAAATTGCATGGCTTCAGGTTTCTGCTTGTTGGAGCAAGGAGTCCTGCTTGCAGGATCTTGTTAATTTTCTCATTTGGAATCTCTTCATCTTTATATTTTCTTACACTTCTTCTTTTAAGCATTAGATCCAATAAATCCATTTTATCACCTTTAAAATTAGTTGATTTTTTATTTCTTGAATTGATTTTTATAGTTTATTATATTAAACTTTTTATAAAATAGAAATACCTATTAATTAAGATAAATAAACTATATTATATCATTAATTGTTTATGATTAAAATTATTCATTTAAATTAAACTTATAGGAATCATTATTATGAATAGCGAAGAATTATTTAAAATAAGTAAAACTATCACTCCTGGAGGAGTTAACTCTCCAGTACGTGCTTTTGAACCATATCCATTCTTTGTAAAGGAAGCAAAAGGTTCTCACATTAAGGACATTGATGGAAACGATTATGTTGACCACTGTTTGGCTTATGGTCCTATATTGCTTGGTCATAGTGATGATGATGTCATGAATGACGTTTATGCTCAAATGCAAAAAGGGACCGCTTATGGTGCCCCTACTGAAAATGAGGTTAAATTGGCTCAGGAAATTATTGACAGGGTCCCTTGTGCTGAGATGGTTCGTTTTGTAAACTCTGGAACAGAAGCCACTATGGCTGCAATCAGACTTGCAAGAGGTTTTACAGGCAAGGATAAGATAATCAAGTTTGAAGGATCATATCATGGAGCTCATGACTATGTGCTTGTGAAATCAGGTTCAGGCGCAGCATGTCTTCCGGATTCTCTAGGAATTCCAGTGGAAACAACTCAAAACACTCTTTCCGTACCTTTCAATGATGTGGATGCATTGATCAAATTGATTGATGAGGAAGGGGAAAACATTGCCTGCATTATCGTAGAGCCTGTTATGGGAAATATCGGTTGTGTAGAGCCTACTGTCAAATTCTTGAAATTCCTAAGGGAAATCACTGAAGAAAATGACATTGTTTTGATCTTTGATGAAGTCATCACCGGTTTTAGAGTATCTCGTGGAGGAGCTCAAGAGTATTATGGTGTCAAGCCTGATTTAGTCACTTTTGCTAAGATATTAGGTGGAGGATTCCCAATTGGAGCCTATGCAGGTAAAAAGGAAATTATGGAACTCATTGCTCCTAACGGTAAGGTTTATCAAGCTGGAACCTTTAGCGGAAACCCAATTTCAGTTCAAGCAGGTCTTTCCACATTGGCAAAACTTGATTATCCTTTCTATGGCAATTTGGCAAGGAAAGGAGACTTCTTAAGAGACAATATGAAAGACATCGTTGAAGACTTGAACTTGGGCTTGCAGGTTGTAGGCCTTGCATCAATGTTCCAGATATACTTCAATCCAGAGCCAGTGCTCAATTATGAAATAGCAAAAAGGTCAGATACCAAAAGGTTCTTGGCATACTTCAGAGAATTGTTGAAGAATGGAGTATTCATTCCGCCTAGCCAATTTGAATGTAATTTCATCTCTGGTGCACATACTGAAGAGGACTTGGTGAAAACATCAGAAGCCATTGAAGCTGCATTGAAAGTTGCTTGGGAAAAATAAGTAGTTCCTATTCAGGTAAGATTTATAAATTTACCTATTTAACTAAAAAAAACTTTAAATAAGTTCAAAATAAATTATTAAATGTATTTAACAATGATTTAATTATTAAATATAATTAAATGATTTAAATTATTAAATGCTGATTTAAAAATTTGGAGGAAGAAAAATGAAAATTATTGCATTGCAAGGAAGTCCACGTATTGGTGGAAACTGTGATATATTAATGGATGAAATGATTAAGGGTGCAGAAGAAAACGGCCATGAAGTAGTAAAGTACTACCTTGAAAAAGAAGACATTGCAGGATGTAAGGCATGTCTGTTCTGTGCTGAAAACCCTGACTGTGTACGTGAAGATGACGGTAACAAGATCATCAATGAATTGGTTGCAGCAGATGGTGTAATCTTTGCAACTCCTATCTACTATGGTCAAATGACTGCACAAGCAAAAACAATCATTGACCGTTTCTATGCTATTGGTCAAAACCCAGATAAAAGCTTATCCGGTAAAGCAGCACTTATCTTTACTGAAAACCAGCCTGAAGGAACCTATAAGGATTACATAGAATTGACCAAATTCTCCCCATTCACCTTTATGGGATATGAAGTAATAGGTCATGTTGATGCAGGCAGTGCCGGTCCGGCAGGAATCGTTGCAGAAGAACAGGAAGACAAATTAAAAGAAGCTTACGAATTAGGTAAACAATTCTAACCAGCTTTTACGTTGCCTTCGGCAACGCAAAACCTGGACCAAAATATTTTCACTAGTTTAGAGTAAATTACTCTTTACTAGTTTTTTCTATATTTTAAACTTTTTTTTAACTATTTCTATTAATTCCTAATCCTTTTTTCTAATTTTATAAAACTATAAATTAAATGATGGATAAATCAATTACTATGATTAATATAGTGGCTGGTTTAGGAGAAAATGAAAACATCATTATTGCTTCTAACGAATTAAAAGATATAGAAGATTTAAGCATAACTTTGGTTGATACTGAGGATGAGCTTATAGAAGCATTTAAAAATCCTGAAGTCGATGCAGTAGTCAGAGGATCATTAAAGGCATCTAAAGTTATTAAAGCTATTAAAGAGCTTAAATCAGATAAGATAATAAATAGGACCACTTATATTAACACTGAAGATGATGAAAACTTTTCAAAGGATTATGAGTTTCTTCTTGCTCCTGTAGGCATAGATGAAGGAAAGAATACCGAAGAGAAAATCACACTGGCTATCCAATCAGCTAATTTCATTCAATATTTAGGCAAAAAGCCTAAAATAGCTATTTTGGCGGAAGGAAGGAAAGATGATTTGGGAAGAAGCGATAGGATAGATGAAAGTTTAAGGTCTTCTGAGGAACTTACTGAAATATTGATTGATGAATTTAGTCAATTAGAGAACTTTGACAATGAATCCGATGACATTTCAAAAAAATATTCCATTAAAAATTATTATATTCTCTTGGAGCAAGCAATTGAAGATGGAAACAATATAATCCTTGCAAATGATGGAATTTTTGGAAATATCCTTTTCAGAACCCTTGTTCTGCTTGACTCATGGCCAAGTTATGGTGCCGTAACACTTGGAATTGATGAGATATACATCGATACCAGCCGTGACCAAAGTGCAGAAGGATATGTGAGAAGCTTAAAATTAGCTTATAGGTTAGCAAAACTAAAAAAATAATTCTGATAATCTTTTTTTTAAAATTTTATATTGTTCTTTTTATTTAATTTCTTCTTTTTTTAGATTCATATATAAAACTATTTAAATTAATTTAATGAAATATAATAATAATGGAAATTACTAATCAAGTAATTATAAACATTTAAAATTAAATAGGATCAGATAAGAAATTAATGATTTAGTAAAAAATTTTATGGGGAATTTTTGTGCCACCACAATTTTTATATACACTTTATGAGAAGCGTCTTTTAAAGGAATTAGATCCTAAAAGGATGCCAAGACATGTAGCTATTATCATGGATGGTAATAGAAGATACTCAAAGATACAAGGCAATATGGAGGTTATCAAAGGCCACGAAATTGGTGTGGATACCTTGGAAAAGGTTCTTGACTGGAGTATCGATTTGGGGATTGAAATAGTTACCGCTTATGCCTTTTCTACAGAAAACTTCAACAGGCCTCAACATGAAGTTGAAGGATTGATGAATCTTTTCGTTAAAAACTTCAAGAGGATTGTAAGTCATGAAAAGATTCATAAGAACAAGGTTAGGGTAAAGGTAGTGGGCAGAACTGAACTTTTGCCGGACAGTGTCAGAGAAGCCATTATGGAGGCTGAGGAATCTACAAAGGATTATGATGAGAGACTGTTCAATTTGGCTATTGGGTATGATGGCCGTTTGGAAATTGTAGATGCCATCAAGAAGATCTATAAGCAAGTGGAAGATGGTGAGATTTCCATTGATGATATTGATGAAGATTTGGTCAGCAGAAATCTTTATACTGAAGGTCTCGAAGATCCAAGCCTCATCATCAGGACTAGTGGTGAAGAAAGGCTCAGTGGTTTCTTGCTATGGCAATCTTCTTACTCCGAGCTTTATTTCTGTGACAGCTTATGGCCAGAGCTTAGAAAAGTAGACTATTTAAGGGCCATTAGGGATTATCAGGAAAGAGATAGGCGTTTTGGCGTATAGGCTTAAATGTTTAAAAATTACTTTTCTATTTTTCATTCCTTTTTTTTAATTACTTTTCTATTTTTCATTCCTTTTTTTAATATTTATCTTATATTTTGTTTATATTGTTTTACATTATGGATAGGGATGGACTTGATAAGTCCATTATTTTTCTTATTTTTAAATTAGCCTTCCTTTAGCTTTTTTTCTGGTTTTAAGTTGGTTTCATAAGTTTCAAGCGGTTTTAGAAGCAAGGTTTCACATCTTGGAGATTCATTTTTAACTAATTCTTTAAAATAATTTCCATCTTGTTTAATTGAAGGAAATGTATTATAATGCATAGGGATGACTATTTTTGGGTTAATCCATTTTGTAGCTATTGAAGCTTCTTTTGGATTCATGGTAAATATGTTTCCTATAGGAATTAATGCAATGTCTGGCTTATATATGTCTCCAACTACAAATCTTAAATCAGAGAATAATCCTGTATCTCCAGCATGAAAAACTTTAATATCATCTTTAAAGTCAAATAGGAAACTTCCAGGATTTCCTGCATATTCCATATTTCCTTCAAAGTCGAAAGAAGATGTATGCCTTGCATCAAGCATTCTAATATTCACATTTTTATAGGTAATTTCACAACCGATATTAATTCCTAAGGAACGAATCCCTCTTCTTTGCAAATATTGTGATATTTCATAATTTGAAATAACCAATGCATTTGTTTTTCTGGCTATTTCAATTGCATCTCCAAAATGGTCTCCATGTGCATGTGTGATGCAGATAATTTCTGGATTCAATTCATTGATTGAAATGGGGCAACTCGGATTTCCGCGAATGAATGGGTCTACTAAAATGCTTAATCCATCATTACCTGTCAATTCAAATGCAGAATGTCCTAGCCATTTTAATTTCATTCAAATCACCTTAATCTATTTGCTCAAATCCTACAAACTCCATCTTCACATCTTGAAGCGTCATTGTCGTCATTTAATTTATCCCCATCATTTATCTGTTTTAAAACAGTTTTAAAATCTTCATAGGATAAAGCTCCAGGGATAGAATACTTTTCATCAAATAAATAGAACGGAACGGCATGTATTCCACCCATCAATGCTATTTCTTCATCTTTTACGACATCTTCATTATAAAGATCTGTGTTTAAAACTTCTTCAATCTCTTTCCTATTAAGCCCTATTTTCTCGCAAATATTTATTAGTGTATTCTTGTCCGCAAGTTTTAAGTTTTTTGTAAAATATGCATCAAATAATGAGTTGGCCAATTGTTCAACAAGTTTTGGGTCATTTTTACTTTGTGCAAGTTTCATTAATCTATGTGCATCATGAGTATTTGTATACAATGTGCTTGAATATTTAAAATCTATCCCCTCATCAATGCCTAGTCTAGAAATCTTATTCACTTCTTTTTCCGCATCATTTAAAGGTAATCCATATTTCACTGAAAATCTTTCTACAGTTGTTGATTCAACATTTTTAGGTGCATTCGGGTCCAATTCGAAAGCACGAATATAGAATTCCACTTCGTTTTCTAAGTTTAAATCTTTAATTGCTTTTTTTAATCTTGTATTTCCGATATAGCAGTATGGGCAAGCGAAATCGCTCCAGCATGTAATTTTCATTTCATTACCTCCAAAAAATTATATAAGGGAATATATGCAATATTTAATTAATAAAATAATTAGTAATTTTATAATTACCCCAATGTTTCATAATAATCAATTTTAGGGAGGATAATATGATGGAGAAAAACATATGTCCAATCGGATCTACTTTGGATTATTTTAATAGAAAATGGATTTTTTGTATTTTATCTAATATATTTAGAGGCATGAAACATTTTTCTGAATTTAAAAAAGCTAACCCTACAATTAGCAATCATATATTAGCGGAAACCTTAAGATATATGGAAGAAAACGGTTTAATTATTAAAACAGTTATTGATGAGGGGCCTAAATTAAAAACAGAATATTCATTAACTGAAAAAGGCAGAAAAACCAATAGGATATTATATGAAATCACTTCTTATTATTTTAATGAATTGAATTTTGTTGGCTATGAGGACTCTCAAAAAGAAAACATTTTAAAAGAATATAAGAATGCTTTTGGAATTGAATGATTTTCTTTTTAATTTTTTTTTTTATTTTGGGTCTTTTTTCTTATTTTTTACAGTAATTTTGTAATTACTAATCTCTTTTTATTTATTTTTGGTCTTTTCTCTATGTTTACAGTAATTTTATAATTACTACTCTCTTTTTATATTCTTTTTTATAAACTAATTTTATGAAAGACATATTTGATAAATGTAAATTAGGTGACTTAGAACTCAATAGTCGAATTATAAGAACAGGCCTCTGGCAAACTCAGACAATGAGGGAAGTTTATGAAAAATACGAAAACATTGCCAAAAGCGGTGTTGGATTGATCATTACTGAATTAATATCATTATATCCTAAGGATAAATTTTCAGAGTATTCCATTAAAAGCAACTATCCTCAGTTTATGATTGAAGCTAAAAAACTAGCAGAGATTAGCCATAGCCATAATGTTCCTATTTTAGGTCAGATTGAGTTTATAAAATATGATCGAGGTATAGACCGAGATATTGATGTTAATGATTTGACTTTGGAGGATATTCGCCAGATTCAACAGGATATGATTGTAGTAGCCCAGAAGCTTAAATTGGCAGGATTTGATGGGATTCAATTGGCATTAGGAAATAACTTCTTTTTATCTAAATTCATCAATCCTTATTTTAATCAAAGGTCAGATGATTATGGTGGAAATACCTTTAATCGTATGAGGCTTGTATTGGAATTGATTAAAGTAATGAAAACTAATCTGAATTTTCATATAGGCTGTAAAGTCAATGCTTTTGATGGTAGAAAAGGGGGGATTGATGCAAGGGAAAGTATTGAAATTTGCAAACTTCTTGAAAAGGTAGGGATAGATAGTGTTCAAGTAACAAAACCTTTATCTCCATTGTATTTCACAAAAGATGCCAATGAGAATGAATTAATTGAATTTAGTCAAGATTTGATTCAGCATATTAATGTTCCTGTTATTTTAGGTGGCGGATTTAATGATATGAAACATATGAATGAAGTAATAAACAATACAGATATTGAATTTCTATCGATGTATAGGCCTTTTGTGGCTGAAGAAAATTTTTTAGAAAAATGGAAAGATGATGGTGAAGGAATATCTAGGTGTAAAATGTGCAATAATTGTTACAGAACAAAAACAAGCACTTGTTACCATTATTAATTTTCTTTTCTAAGAATATGGTGTGGACTTTAGTTTCATGGTCTAATGCTTTTCGTTTCAATAATATAAAAATAATGGTTATTCCATATCTATATCTTTTATAGATATATAAATATGTATAAACCATGTTAAAACAGTTATGAATACAAATAATACAATAATTTCGGGCATAATCAAATAGCCTAATGCAATTCCGATTATATAGAATATTAAATGCATTGCAGTTCTTTTTAGGTTTAATATCTTTTTTAATTCTTTATTATGCTCAATTTTAGTTATCATCCAAAACAGTATGTCATAGGATAATTCAATAACTATGAAGAATCCGCAGTAACATAATTGGGCATTTAAATTTGTGAAATTATTTGATATTAAAACTGTAAAATATGGAAGCAATGACATGATGAATATGACTAATCCTGTCATGGCTATTATTTTGCCATCTATCTTCTGCACTATTTCAAATATTATGTGGAAGAAATACCAATTTGATAAAACTACTATAAAACTGGTAACATATGCTAAAAAGTTTGCTTTCAGTGCCCAAAAACCTACAAGATTTATTGTCTCAGGTTGAGGCAGTTCGAGTACGATAACTGTTAGGATTATTGCAAGTACTGCATCAACAAATGCTTCTAATTTTTCAGATTCCATTAAAACACCCTTTTTTCTGTAAATTTTATCTAATGTTCCAATCAATAAGATTACTTGGTCCAGTTAAATAATACATAACTAAATAATTAACTTATATAAGCATAATCCCTATTATAATTATTTTTTTTCAGCAATTATATTTTTTATGGTAATTATTGAGTTACTCTTACATTTTTATATGATTTGGCATAAACTAAAATCATGAAAGACATATTCGATAACATAAAATTTGGCAGGTTTAATCTTAAAAGCCGCATAATTAGAACTGGATTATGGGAATCACAAAATGACTCCACATATGGCCTATCACAGAGCATATTTGATAGATATGAAAGTTTGGCTAAGAATAATGTCGGATTAATAATTACAGAGCTTATTTCCTTGTATTCCCATGATAGATTTAGTGATTATTCAGATTATATTAATTACCCATACTTCATCAAGGAGTTTAGATCACTGCCTGAAATTGCTCATGAATATGATGTGCCTATTTTTGCTCAGATTGGATTTATAAACTGCAACATCAATGGAAAGCAAATGATGGAAGTGAATGAATTGAATATGGAAGATATCAGAAAAATTCAAGCAGATTATATTGTTGCAGCTAAAAAAATTGCATTTGCAGGATTTGATGGGATACAATTGAATATTGGCAATAATTATTTCCTATCAAGAGTTATGGACCCATTTGAAAACCAAAGGGAAGATAATTATGGTGGAAATACATATAATCGTGTGAGAATGGTTTTGGAGATAATTAAATTAATTAAGCAAACAACTGATTTGCATATTCACTGCCGTGTGAATTTATATAAGGATTTTGATGATTCTCTTGAAATCTGCAAAATACTTGCTGAAAATGGAGCTGATAGTTTGCAGATAACTAAATTCCTTTCACCACAATACTTTAGGAAATCGTTGTCTAATGAAAACATGTTGGTTGATTTTACCGATGCAGTTGCAAGTGAAGTTTCAATTCCGGTTGTTTTAGGTGGCGGTTTATCTAGCATGAATGCTATGAATGATTTGATGAACAGTACAAACATTGAATTTTTCTCAATGCAAAGACCATTTGTCCGAAACCCCGCTCTTTTAACAGAATGGAAGGAAAAGGGTTATGGTGAATCAGATTGCAAAACATGTAATAATTGCTATTGGAAAAAAGACAGCACTTGTCTCATTAAATCAGAATAATCTCATTAAATCAGAATAATCTCATTAAATCAGAATAATCTCATTAAATCAGAATAATCTCATTAAATCAGAATAATCTCATTAAATCAGAATAATCTCATTAAATGCTGGGTGATTTTCATTTTTACATCAACATCTTAAAATTTTGAAGCATTAAATATTGATGATAATGTATAAGCTATTGTTATTCTTTTTTAAAGTTTAAGAGATTGTCAAGAAATTAGTTATAAATATTAGGTAAAATATATAATATTATTGGCTCGAAATGTTATGGCACATAAGAGTTGTAACATTGCAAATTTTATTAAATATTTCTAATAAGAATTGTTATTTCTAATAAGAATTGTTATTTCTAATAAAAATTTTAAAAACTGATAACATTGGTAGACTAGTGATAAAATGATGGACACACATTGTCATATAGATTTTGATGAGTTTGATGCAGACAGGGAAGATGTAATTGTCAGAGCTAAGGAAAAGCTTAATGCGGTAATCAATTCAGGTTATGGTTTGGAGAGCAATGAAAAGGCATTAAGGCTTTCTAAGGAGTATGAAGGATTTGTTTATCCTACATTTGGTTTTCATCCGGTAAGTTCACAGAATTCTCCTCAAGAGGAGATTGATGCAGCACATAAGCAGATGATTGAGCATCTTGATGAGATCTTGGCTATCGGTGAAGTGGGGATGGACTTCTTCTACTGCACTGATAAGGCATTGAGGGCTCGTCAGCAGGAAATCTTCACAGGATTCATTGAACTTGCAAACGAATACAAAAAACCATTGCTAATTCATGGAAGAGATTGTGAAAAGAAGATTTTCAATTTATTGAAGGATTATGATGATATTCCTAAGGTAATCTATCATTGTTATGGAGGTAGCCTAAAAACAGCCAGGAAAATTTTGGATATTGAAGACCATTACCTAAGCTGTTCAACTATGGTCTGCTATAGTCAAAGGCATCAGGAATTGTTCAAGGAAATTCCTATCGAAAGAATATTGACTGAAACCGACAGCCCATATCTGGCAATGACAAAGGATGAAAGGAATGAACCTGCAAATGTTGCTCTAGCTGTTGAAAAATTAGCAGAACTCCATAAATGTGATGTAAGTGATATAGACCAACAGACTGAAAAGAATGCAAGATATGTATTTGACATATGATTTTAAAGAAACGATTAATTAAAATGATACTTACTAATATTACTTTATTATTATGGATTATATATTAAACTTAAAGGCATGATAAAATGAAACCTTATGTAATCTTAAATGCGGCTATGACATTGGACGGAAAGATAGCTACAAAAACCGGAAGTTCTGAAATTTCAGGCATGGAAGATCTTGAACGTGTTCATGAAATCAGAAAGGAAGTTGACGGCATCATGGTTGGTATCGGAACTGTACTTGCAGATGACCCTAGACTTACCGTTCACAAGATCAATGCAAAAAAGGAAGACAATCCAATTCGTGTCGTGGTGGACAATAAGGCAAGAACTCCTCTTGATTTCAGAATATTGAATGATGATGCTGAAACCATTATAGCTGTAGGCAGCATCTGTGATGAAAATAATCATGATTGTGATGCTGATGCTGTATGTAGGGCAAGGGAACTTTCCAAAAGGGCTAATGTCTTCTATTCATCTAAGGAATCTGTAGATTTGGTGGAATTTATGGAACATTTATACTCCCAAGGAATAGAAACCCTTATGCTTGAAGGCGGATCCACTCTCAACTTTTCAATGATTAGGGAAAATCTTATTGATGAGGTCAAGATATGCATAGCTCCTATGATTGTTGGTGGAAAGGATTCAAAAACATTCTTTGATGGCGAGGGTTTTGATTATATGAAAGAGGCCATTCCATTGAAATTAGAGAAATATTATCCTTTGGGCAAGGACTTTGTTATGGAATATAAGGTTTTAAAATAGGTCCTAATGCTTTATTAGATTAATTTTATTAATTAATGATAAAAATAGAATAATGATTTAGTTAAAATTTAAATCATAAAAATAGAAGTTGATTAATAAAATAAATAAAAGAATAATAAAAATAATGTAAAAGCAAACAAATCTTTTCTTCTTTGTTTGCTCCTACTTGTTTTTGAAATTTTGGTTTTCAAGTTGAGGTTTCAATTTTCGTTTCTTGATTTTTTCACCTCATTTTTTTTGTTTTTTCGATTTGACAGATTTGTTTTTCTTTTTTTTTGATTTGATTTGAAATATAGATTGAAGCAATGTTTTGTAGAATGATTTTAGTTTAATTCCTTGCTAAAATACATTTTTTTACAAATTTGCTAAATTTTTGTTTTTTTGATTTAAAATTTTTGATTAATTCGAAAATTAATCCTTTTTGTTCGACTGCTTA
The DNA here is from genome assembly GCA_016838945.1 of Methanobrevibacter sp. Lineage (GTDB taxonomy): Archaea > Methanobacteriota > Methanobacteria > Methanobacteriales > Methanobacteriaceae > Methanobrevibacter. The sequence goes on along the minus strand of JADLKP010000024.1, from coordinate 895 downwards.
ATTAATTGCAATGCAATTAATACGTTTTTGTTAAGATGTCTCTAATTAAGCTAATTAGTACATTTTAACCTTTTTGGAGATATTCAGGTTTAAATTTTCTTTGGATTTTGATAGTATTCATTTTAATCCAGTTTCGATTTTCGACGCTGGAGTTATCCTAAATATCTATATTTATATTTGTTTTTATAGTATATAACTGTTTTGATATGTACAAACATTTTGTACTTATACCAACATTTAGGCATACCTAAACTTTTATATATGATGAAAACAAACTATTATTAAAGATATTTAGGCACACCTAAATTTTAAGGATTTGGACAAAAAAATCATTGAATACTGTCATTAATCACTCCAAAAAAAACATTCTCAATTCTTAAAATTTAATGTTCTGTATCTTTAAGTTCTCGGAGGTGAAATATTGGGAAGAACCAAAAGTGGAATTTGTGGAAAGAAGCAAATTAAATCGACTAAACGAGAAAGAAAAAGAGATCCAAAAGTTGTATCTTTCAGAAGATAATTTTTGGAAATGATCTTTTGAATATTTTAGCTTTATAAAAACTTTAAAAATCCTTAGTTAACAACAAAACATTACTAAAATTTAAATTATCTTCAATTTTTTTAACAAATCAAACCAAATCAACACACACTATCCAAAATAAATTCACGTAATTTAAATTTGCCAAATCAAATCAAATGGTGATTTTTAAGTTTTTAAAGTCTTATTTCTAATTCATTAGAAATTTAATCAGGAACAAAAAGGATTTTATCTTTTTTGTTTTGTTGATTATAGCTTTTTTTATCAGATCTTATTAGTTTTACTATTTTTTAATAATTTTAATATAAATTTTTTTAGGAACACAAAAATTTATTAATAATTTTTTATATATACATA
>JADLKP010000299.1 GCA_016838945.1 Methanobrevibacter sp. | reverse complement strand
GCAGTCGCATTTCTGTCGTTCGTGTCGTTTGTGTCCTTTTTAGGATTTATCGGACAATAATAATAATAATAAAACTAATGATATTTATCAAATAATTACAATAAAATGCAAAAAAGGAAGTGTAAGTATTAGCTCAGATAGTTTAATGAAAAGAAATTCATTTAAGATATTTATTGCTTTATTAGCAATAATTATTGTTTTAGTACCTGTCTCCATGGCAACTATTACTACCCATAATCAAAACATGAATGAAATTTCAAAATATGATAATGGCACTACAGTATTTGCTGGAGATAATATAATAGATAAGAATAAGATTAACAAGTATCCTATTGTAGCAAATTTGGGATCAGTATTTGAACAGGTGCGAAATGGAGAATTTGCTGATGCATTTTTCGCAATAGCTACAGGTGCAGTTCCAACTCCATCATCAAAAATCCTATCAGGAAATGTCAGCAATGATGGTATTGTTGATGAATTCGAAGGTCCCGGATATGTTAGAGTGGATGATAACCAAATCACAGTAATTCCTCCAGGAGAGTTTGTATGGGGATATAACAGCCCATATCTACAAGCAAAAATTGTACCTGATGGAATTGATGTCATAAACAACAGAACCAATCAAACTGTTGGTCATATAGACCCAAAAACTATGGACAATGATACAGTTCCTGGTGATGTGGTTAATGCTGAAACATTAAAATACTGGTACAACCATTACGGTCAAGGTTCCAAATATACTTTGGAATACTGTGTAGCAGGCATCAACGATAACAGAACATACATATCTCCAGACCAATTAAGGGAACATTTCCCAGAAGCTTACGATTACTCAATTAAATATCCTACCGGTTCTCCTGTACTTGTATATGGTAACAATTACACAGAAACCAAAGTTGCAAGCACATATACCTATTTGGATTCTCACCCTCAATACAACGATGCAAATAGGGAATATAATGCTAAACAATTCGTAAAAGCATGGAACGGTACAATAATCCCAGCTAATGCAAAAGGTTGTGGGAGAGATAGAATAGGTTTCAGTGCTATTCCTGAAAAGAATGCAGAATCAGGTATGGCTACACATGGTGTATGTCCACCTGCAAGATCCTTAAGAAATGCTGTATTGTCCCTCGGATTTGCATTGCCTGTCGGTATGGATTCAGGTCGTGATGCAGTGCTTTATGGTTTCAGTCCTTCCACAGGAATTAAAATCAACAATACACTCAAATATCCAATCAAGATACAAATGTGGACAGAAGGTTCCGGTGCAGGCATGAGAATTTATACTAACGTATACGAATTGATTCCTAATAGCTATGTTGCTAACAATACAAACAGCACAAACAGCACAAATGTAACAAATAATTAGATTATTAAAAAATTATTAATAAAAATCATTATTTTAAGGTAATATTATGCTTACAGTCTCAGCAGTAATCACTGCAGCTGGAAAAAATTCTAGAATGAGAAAAGACCAGGAAGAAATGAACATTCCATTGCAAAATAAGCTTACACTTCCATTAAAATCTAAGGGATATTCAAATACAGTCATTGAAACAACAATTCATAATGTGTTGAATACTGACAATATCGATGAATGTATCGTAGTTCTTGGCCATTACTGTGAAGAAATATTGCCTTTTATTGATAATATTCATGATGATAGGTTAAGAATTGTAAAAAATGATCCTGTTGATGTAGGTCTTTCAGTTTCCTTATTGAATGGTCTTCAAAATATATCTTCAGATATTGCATTATGTGTAACAGGAGATCAGCCTACAGTAAGCACAAAAACCTTCAATAATATCATTGACATTATCGTCAATAGCGAAAATCCTCAAAAAACCATTTCAGTACTTAGAAGAATTGAAATTGGCAAATTGGATAGTGCAGAAGGATTAGGAATGCCTTTTGCAGCAGATAGAAAGGAATTGATTAAATATCTAAAGGATAAGGATGATAACTTAAACCCAATTTTAAGGGAAATCTTTGCAGATGGCTTTGATTTCTATGGAGTTGAGGAAAACCATCCGAACGAATTGATAAACATTAATCATTACAATGAATACGAAAGTATTTTATAAAAATTTAAATTAAATA
>JADLKP010000298.1 GCA_016838945.1 Methanobrevibacter sp. | reverse complement strand
ATTTTTTGCATTATTTATATCTGAAATATTTTTAAGATTATTTATTAATAAAAGCAATTTAAATAATATTAAAAATTTATATGAATCCTCCGAAGACTAAAACCAAGATTGCAGCGACTGCAAAGGTTATCAACCAAATTGGAACGCTCCAGGACATTACTTTGGAACCATCCAATGGAGGTATCGGCAATAGGTTAAATGCTGCCAAGAAGAAATTTATTCTTGTACCAAGCATACATATTAAATAAACGATTGCACCAGTTTCAGTGTATACATAATCTCCAAGAGATCCTAAAATCAGGAAGAATATCAAACCTAATGCAATATTCACAAGGGGCCCTGCAATGGAGATCAATCCATTTGTCTTCTCATCCATTCCTTGACTGTAAATGACAACTGCTCCAGGAGCTGCAAATATGAATCCGAAAAAGGAACTGGCCAATGCAATAAGCAGACCTGTAGGCCATAATTCATATTCTGCATAATATCCATAATGCATTGCAACGAACTTATGTCCCAATTCGTGGAATATGAATCCTGCCCCCACTCCAATCATTACTACTGGAAAGATTAAAGTAACATGGCTGTAATCGCCATTAGAGTAAAGAATGGTAAAACCTAAAGCAATTACTATAAAGGATATAATTAAATCTCTTATCTCTTTACCTGTAAATCTAAACATAAGATAAGTTATATTTTAAAGTGTTATAAACTTTATGATTATTTATATAGAATTTATATATAAAAGTAAGATTTATTATTCCATTTTAGTAGGTCATTATTCCATTTTAGTAGGCCATTCCTTTAAAATTGCCTTGAACAGTACAAAATTAGAGACAATAGCTAAGATGACTATCAAAGCAATCACAATCAGATTTCCTTGAATGAAATGTTCAATTCCGCTAAGTGCAATTATGAATGAAATGACATTATTCAAAAAGTGAGCAAATATAGGCACCAAAATATTCCTTGACTTGATATAGAGAATTGAAACACAAATACCAAATAGGATAGCTCCTAAGATACCTCCAAATCCATGGCATAAGCCAAACAATACGGAACTGATTAAAATGGCCAATGTCAAATTATCCAATTCCTTGTTGAATCTTCTTAAAAATATTCCTCTAAACAATATCTCTTCAATGATTGGGGATAAGATCACTACAGTTACGAAGTATAGTAATAGGATTTCAGCGCTTAAGGAACTGAAATCCCCGAATAAGGGAGAATCAAAGCTTATGAGAGATAATCTTGCCAAATATCTTAAAATAAAGTAAACTGTTGAAACAAATAGTATGTTTGCAATTACTATAAAGGAGATTGATTGAATGTTTGATACATCAAATATTGAATTGTATTCATTTCTTAATGAAACCAAAAAGGAATCATCTTCCTTCAAATCAATCTGATGAAACTTATAAATGAAAAATAAAAGCATAACAGAATATAAAATGAATTTAAAAAACAGGCTTCCCAAATAAAAGTTAAAGACCATAGAACCTAATGTGAGAACCAACATGACCAATAAAAAGAAGGATAAAACCTTAATAATGGATAATCTGTCTAAATAATCATTGAATCTAATCATATCAATCCCCATTAATTTATAAGTAGTTAAATATTTGATTTTAAACTCATTTTCAGTTAGTTAAATTATAAATTTTATAATATATAAGTTTAATATAAATAATTAATTTGATTAAAATTTTGAAATCGATTGATAATTAAAAAGGAAAATAATATGACAAGCGATTTTCTCCCAGAACTCTTTGAAATAATCTGTAAGCATGAATTCAATGGAACAAAATCCATAAAGTTAATGAATAATATCCTTATGGTAAATGACCCAAATCCTGAAATGATTGATATAAATAGAATTGACGAAGAAAAATGGACCAGATTTTGGGAAAATATGGAAAGAATAGGTCTTTGGGATTTGGAAGAGGAATATGTGGGTTGCACATTGGAAGGAGGATTTACCTGGAAAATAGCAATCCAATACCAAAATAAGGTTTTAAATAGCTATGGTGCCAATATAGAACCTAAAATAGTCATCGGAGATAAAATCTATTCTGTTTTAGAGGAATTATACAAATCAATTGAAGAATTGATCAGTT
>JADLKP010000023.1 GCA_016838945.1 Methanobrevibacter sp. | reverse complement strand
ATCATTATTATTTATATTTTGTTAATCTGTTAAATAATACATTTCTAATTTATTTTATAGAATCTTTAACATATTTCACTGTAATGAAAAATTGTTTATATGAAAAATATAAAATTATACATATAAAATCATATATTTAAAGGGGTTAGTATGGATAAGACAGAACAAACTATTTTTGATGAAGAATTAAGAGAAAGAGAAATTAAAAGATTAACTTCACCATTAACCTACAAAAAAGGTAGGTTCTCTACTAAAGCTTATGATATTGAAGGAAATGAAGTTCAAAGAAATGTCCACCAAAATAGTGAATTCATTATGGAACCTAAACAGGGCATTTTAACAGATGATGAAATTTTAAAATATGCTTATAAATCTAAAGTTGCTGTTCATGTAAGGCTAAAAAAAGGTATTGGGACTATTGAAGATAAAAAAATTCTTTATGGTAGTGACATATTTGACTATTGGTCTTTAAGCCTAATTTTTGGGGGGATGTTTATAGCATTTTTAGGAATGTTTGTTCATCATTTATTTTTTTTACTTTTCCCAGTAATGATAATATGTTTGGCTTATTATACAGTATATGTGCTATATTTGAAGGATTATACATCAGTCGAATATAAAAATAAAACTCAGGTGGCACAAGAAGAAAATAAACCAAAACTCATTGAAAAAGAAGAGGAAATAGAATTAACTCCAATAACAAATAGTCAAACACTTAAAAGATACGAAAGTCAAGTGAATGATCTAAAGCAATTATATGAGGTTAAAGAAAAAGTAGCTATTGATATGATTGAAAAGCGCTTTTCTCCTACAGAAATGACTTATGAAAAATTTATGTCTACTTTAAAATCATGCACCAATCTATTTTATGAACAAGCTGAATCCACATTAAACATCATCAACTTCTCATCAGATAACTCTCCAAAAGTGGAATATGAAATAAAAAATAGGATAGATGTCTTAAAATTGATTATTGAAAAAGTAGATGAATTAACTAATGAATTAGTACTTAATATGAGTTCTTTAGATAGTGATTCTGATGAAATAAGATATCTTGTTGAAGATATGGAAAGACTCATAAAGTCAGTTAAAGATTATAAATAAAAATGGTAAAAAAAAGAAGAAAATAGTTAAATAAATTCATGACAAAAAATTTCAAAATTGAATTAAAGTACTGGTTTTAGTAGTTATTGCTGTAATATCCAAACAAATACCAGTACATATTATCATTTTGAGCTTGTCGTTCGAGATTTTTCTGATTTTCAAATTGTTGGAGATCATTAGAAACCCATTCAAGATCATCTAAATACTTCATATATTTTATTTGGTAATTATAAAACTTAGAATAAAATTCTTGTGAAGTTAAATTTTGTTTTGGGCTTGTTCTTATGATTTCTTTTACATTTTCACTTATATTAGTACCATTTTGGCTAATTTTATAGGTATTATTTCCACATATAAAATAAATTTCAATAAAATAATCAGTATTGGCTGTATAAGTGGGATAGTTTAAAAATGTTATCACGTCATGATTTCCAATAGTATCTATTTGAATATTCTCTGGGCTAGTTGATGTTATGTCATCTCCGAAGTCATAATATTCATATTTACTTTCGGTAAAATATTCTATTTCAAAATTAAAAGGGCTATCTTTACAAAAAGTATGATTATTCCAAAAAGATCCATTTTCATATTCTGGAGGTATCTTAAATTCTGCATCTCCAAGATTAATCGTTTTCCATTTTGAACTATCAACTGCACTAACATTAGTCAATCCAACGAATAATATTGCAAAAATAAAAATTGCAAATAATAAATGAATTCTTTTCATAAAAATAGTTTATATCTAATATATTATAACTCTTTTCAAATTATAATTTCCTTGCAGATATAAAAATAACATTTTTTTGGTAATATATAAAAAATAATAAAATTATAATATATAATATATTATATTTTTTATTATTTTGTGATACTATGAAAATCTCAAAAAAGAAACATCTTGAAATGATTTTGGAAAATGTTCCTAAACATCCAAATCCAAAGGTTGATCTTGAACAGTATTCCACACCTGCAACAATAGCTGCAGATTTGATATGGAATGCATATGGTTTAGGTGACATTGACAACATGAATGTTTTGGACCTTGGATGCGGTACAGGAATATTTGCAATTGCATCTTCACTTATGGGTGCAAGTCATTCATTAGGTGTTGACATTGATAATGAATCCATAGCTTTAGCAAAAATCACTCAAAATAGCATATCTGATGTGTATGATATAGGTATAGCTAATACAAATTTCATAGTTGGAGACATTAATTCATTTAATTCAATAAACGACTTATTAAATAAAACCAATAATGAGAATATGGATGATAATTTAATCTCATTAAATAAATTTGACACTCTCATTCAAAACCCACCTTTTGGGTCTCAGGAGAAGGGATCAAGACATGCAGATAGAAAATTTATGGAGTTTGCAGTAAACAGTGCTGAAGTGATCTATTCATTTCATATGAAAAATACTGAAGAGTTTGTAATTGATTACTATAGGGACTTAGGTGCTGAAGTGACACACAAGCTTGTCTATAAATTTCCAATACCTAAGATTTATGATTTTCATACTGATGAGTCTAGGGATGTGAAGGTTCTTGTCTTGAGAGTTGAAAATTTTGATAGTTTATAAATCTTTCTAATTCTTTTTTGTTTTTTTCCTGGAAACAATAAATTTTTTAAATAATGGCCCCTAAATAGTAATATAATCATTATATATTTGAAAATCATTTGATTTTTCAAAAAAATACTCTATTTTTAGCAAAACCTTTATATACTATAAATTACTTAAATATTACTAATCTATATGTGTCTACATTATGTAATTTATAAGAAATTTTTAATTTTTTATTTCTTTTCATGATTTATTGGTATTGAACATCTGTCTAATGTTAAATATCGGTGTAAGAAATCATATTTTATAGGTTTTTTAATGGTTTAGCTTGGGCTATGTTTTATAACTACGTTAAATCGTGCAGATCATGAATTATTATTTTTCTTATTTTACAGATTGATTTTAGATTTATTTGGCAATTTAGTTCTTTTTGACTGAATGCTTTATTCTAATTTATTGATTAAATGTATTCCTATAGATTAAAAATTTAAATTTGATAATATGCAGAATAATAAATTATCAGTCTTTATACCGAATTCATTCGTAGCAGAAACTAAAGACTTAAAATTAAAAACATCAAAAGTGGGTTTAATTGGAAGGGCTTTAGCTTTGTTTGAAGTGGATGAGGTTGTGGTTTATAAAGATCTTTCAATTCCAGACAGTGAACAGACAGAGGATGGAGATTTCATTGCTGAAGTTCTTCAATATATGGATACTCCACAATACCTTAGAAAAAAGGCAATTCCAATAAAGCCTGAATTAAGGCATGTCGGTATTTTGCCTCCTTTAAGAGTGCCTCATCATCCTGTTGGTAAAGCTGAATTAGGCGATTACAGACAAGGATACACTGTAAAAAGGAATAAGAAAGGTACCTTTGTAGATATAGGTATGGATAAGTTAGCATTCTGCAAAGAGCAACTTACAGTGAATAAGATATTTTCATTTAAAGTCACTAAGTTTGCTAAAGAGGTAATAGTCACACCTGATGAACCAGATGACATTTACTGGGGATTTAAGACATTATCTACAAATAAAGGTCTTAAAAATAGCTTAAAATTAGTTAATCCCGACTTTGTGGTTGAGACTACAAAGTATGCAGATACAATCGATACTATTTTTGACGAATTGAAAACTAAGGTGGAAAGTTCAAATCACATAGCTATCGTCTTCGGAGGGCCATATTCTTCTATTTCAGAGAATGTGGAAAGTTCCAAGTGGGAAACTATAAAGTTAAATACAATTCCAAATCAAGGAACCGAGACCGTAAGAACCGAAGAGGCTGTAATTTCAACTTTAGCTATTTTCAATATACTTTAAGCCAATAGTTCATTATTGGCTTCCGCATTTACGTAGCGTCAATACGTAATTTTTATAAATACATTAAAAAAACATATAGATCTAAGCTTTAGCTATTGTCAGCTTTAGCTTTCAAGGATTTGCTTTATATTTAGACACTATAAAGTTTGCTCCGCAGTGGAGATATTCCATAAAAGACATGGGATAAATTATGAAGTCTAGACAACTTTATAATAAATCTTTGAGAAGTACATAAACAAGTTTGAGCTTGTTTTTCACGTTTATCTAGCTTTATTTAGCTTATATGCTGTTTAATTTTTGCCTCTACAGTCTTAATCTAGATATTTTTATTTAAAGTTAGGCTGTATGCCCGATCTAGATATGATCTTAGGAGACTGTATGCTAAATTATTAACTATGAACTGAATAATCAAGTTTAAACAGTGTAGAATTTTAGCGATTTGACTAAAAGAGCAAATATAGCTATTTATTCTGAGATTTGTTAATTCAAATGAATTTTAAAAGTAGACAGTTAAAACGATTATGGATGACAAATCGAATTTTGTAAAAAAATCTATTTTAATAGATTAATAGAAATTAAAATATTTTAATAGATTAGACTGATTAATTATAGGAAAATATGAACAAAACGGAGGAAAAAAATGGTAAGACATCACCAACCAAGAAAAGGTTCTGTGGCATTTAGCCCTCGTAAAAGAGTAGCTAAAGAAACTCCAAGAATCAAAGCTTGGCCAAGTAATGAAGAACCAAAACTTTTAGGTCTTGCAGGTTACAAAGCAGGTATGACTCATGCTATGGTTGTAGACACTGATAAGAACTCTCCATCCAACGGTATGACTGTTTTCACTCCTGTAACTGTTTTGGAAGTACCACCCCTTGTTATAATGGGTATTAGATCATACGAAAAAACTGCTCATGGACTTAAAGCCATTACCGAAGTAATTGCAGATAATTTGGATGAAGAGCTCTCTAGGAAAATTACCCTTCCTAAAGACTATGATCAATCTGAAGCTATTGCAAAAATCCAAGACGCTTTAGAAAAAACTGAAGACGTAAGAGTTTTAGTACATACTAACCCTAAAATGGCTAGTGTACCTAAGAAGAAACCTGAAATCTTTGAATGTGCATTAGGCGGAAGTTCTGCTGAAGAAAAATTAAATTATGCACTTGATTTATTAGGTAAAGAAGTAAGAGCAAGCGATATCTTTAATGAAGGACAATATGTCGATGCTATTGCAACCACTAAAGGAAAAGGAGTCCAAGGGGTTGTAAAAAGATGGAATATTAGAATTCAATATGGTAAAGCTATGAGAAGTGGAAAAGGAAGGCACGTAGGTTCCATTGGTCCTTGGTCTCCTGAAAGAACTATGTGGACTGTTGCACAAGCAGGTCAAATGGGATACCACAAAAGAACTGAATTCAATAAAAAAGTCTTGAAAATCGGAGATGTATCTGAAGTGGATGCAGTTAACCCTGATGGAGGATTTATTAGATACGGTTTAGTCAAAAACGACTATGTATTAGTCAAAGGTTCTGTCCCTGGCCCTACTAAAAGATTAGTAATTCTTAGACAAGCTATCAGACCTAAGAAAGCTGATGAAGCAGCGCCTCAAATCGAATTTATTAGTACTGCTTCAAAACAAGGTGTATAAAGGGGAGAGTCAAATGAAAGTTAATGTTTATTCAATTCAAGGGGAAGTAAAAGAAGAAATTGAACTTCCTGCTATCTTTAATGAAGAATACAGACCTGACCTTATTAAAAGAGCAGTTCTCTCTGCTCAATCTGCAAGAATCCAACCTTGGGGTAATGACCCTATGGCAGGTAAAAGAACTTCTGCAGAATCCTGGGGATCCGGTAGAGGTGCAGCTATGGTGCCTAGAATCAAAAGCGGTGCTAGAGCAGCATTCGTTCCACAAGCTATTGGTGGAAGAAAAGCTCACCCAGTAAGAGCTGAGAAGAATCATCACGAAAAAGTAAACAATAAGGAAAGAAGATTTGCAATCAGATCTGCTGTTGCAGCCACTACCAATGAAGAGTTAGTGGTAGGCAGAGGCCACAAAATTGAAAATCTCGAACAAGTACCTATCATTGTTGAAGATGATTTGGAAACTGTTAAAACTGCTGCTGAAACTCGTGAAATCTTTAAGGCATTAGGAGTTTACGATGATATCATCAAAGCTAAAAACAGTAAACATATAAGAGCAGGTAGAGGAAAAACAAGAGGACGTAAATACAAATCCAGTAAAGGTCCATTAGTAGTTGTAGGCGAAGACAAAGGCATTAAATTAGGTGCAAGAAACCACGCTGGTGTCGAAGTCGTAACTGCTGAAAACTTAAATGCTGAATTATTGGCACCTGGTACTCATGCTGGTAGGTTAACTATTTATACCAAGTCCGCTGTTGAAAAATTAGGAGGATTATTCCAATAGATTCCTTTGGAATTTGTTAGGAACTTTAAGAAGGTGGATATTTATGGATCCTTATAAGATTATTGTTAAACCTCATGTAACTGAGAAAACTATGAATTTAATCGATCAAAACAATGAACTTGCTTTTGTTGTTAGAAGAACATCTACAAAAGCTCAAATCAAAAAAGCTTTTGAACAGTTATATGACCAAGAAGTAGCAAGAGTAAACACTCACATTACTCCAAAAGGTGTTAAATTAGCTTATGTCAAACTCACTGAAGAAGGCGAAGCTGAAGATGTAGCTGTTAAAATGGGAGTATTCTAAGGAGGTAAGATTATGGGAAAACGATTAATACACCAACGTAGAGGTAGAGGAACTCCTGCTCATCGTGTTGCTTCTCACAGATTTAAAGATAAAATCCAATACAGGGCTTACGATGACTTAGAGAAAGAAGGTAGTTTAAAAGGTAAAGTCGTTGACATCATTCACGACCCTGCAAGAACTGCTCCTATTGCTTTAGTAAAATTCGAAAACGGTGAAAAAAGACATATTTTAGCTCCTGAAACCATTCAAATTGATGATGATATCGAATGTGGTATTTCAGCACCGATCAGTTTCGGTAACACATTACCATTAGCTGAAATCCCTGAAGGTACTCCAATCTACAATATTGAAAACACTCCAGGAGACGGAGGTCGTTTCGTAAGATCCTCTGGAACTTATGCTTCTTTAATTACTCACGACGCAACTCAAGCTGTTGTAGAATTACCATCTGGTGAATTGAAATCTTTCCATCCTCAATGCCGTGCAAGTATCGGTGTTGTAGCAGGTGGAGGTAGAAAAGAAAAACCTTTCCTCAAAGCAGGTGTCAGATGGCATGCATATAAAGCTAAAGGTAAGAAATTTATGACTGTTAGAGGAGTAGCAATGAACGCTGTTGACCACCCTCACGGAGGAGGTAACAGACAACACCCAGGTCGTCCAACCACTATTTCAAGACACGCACCACCTGGAAGAAAAGTCGGTTCAATTGCAGCTAAACGTACTGGAAAAAGAAGATAATTTAAGGAGATGTGTCATTGGCTAGAAAAATATTTAAATACAGAGGATATACTATTGAAGAATTAAAAGAAATGTCCTTGGACGAATTTATTGAACTTTTACCAGCAAGACAAAGAAGATCCTTAAAAAGAGGATTCTTGCCAAGACAACAGTCTGTGTTGGATAAAATGAGAAAATTACAAAAATTAGACAAAAAAGGTGGAAAACCAGTAGTAGTTAGAACCCACTGTAGAGATATGATTGTTATTCCTGAAATGGTTGGAACTACTTTCGGTATCTATAATGGTAGAGACTTTGTTGAAGTAACTTTCACTCCTGAAATGTTAGGTTGCTTCTTTGGTGAATTTGCACCAACCAGAGCAAGAGTTCAACATGGTGACCCAGGTATGGGTGCTACTAGATCATCTATGTTTGTACCACTTAAATAAGGAGATTAAAACATGGCTAAAAATAAATACGCTTATAACAATAAAGATGCTGATGAATCTAAAACAGCACGTGCTATGGCAAGATCCCTTAAAGTTTCTCCAAAACATTGTGTAGAAATTTGTAGTGCAATTAGAGGCATGGATGTTGCTAAAGCAAAAGCATACTTAAATGATGTAATTGAAATGAAAAAAGCTGTTCCTTTCAAAAGACACAACAGAGATGTTGGTCACAGAAAAGGCATGAAAGGTTGGGCTGCTGGAAGATACCCTGTAAAAGCTTCTAAAGCAATTTTAAAGATAATCGAAAATGCTGAAGCAAATGCAGAATACAAAGGTATGGACGTGGAAAACCTTAAGATTGAACATATCTCTTCCCACAGAGGTATGGTCATTAGAGGAGCTAGACCAAGAGCATTTGGTAGAGTAACCCCATTCAACACTCCAACTACCCATATTCAAATAGTTTTAGTGGAGGCTTAAATAATGATAGAAAAAGATTTCGTTACAGAAGGTCTCAGAAGAACCAAAATTGATGAATATTTAGAAAAAGAACTCGAAAGAGCAGGTTACGGAGGAATGGAAATCCAAGTTACTCCTTTAGGAACTATGGTTATCGTTTATGCTGAAAGACCTGGTATGGTAATAGGTAGAGGTGGAAAAACCGTAAGGCAAATTACCCAAAACCTCAAAAACAAATTCGATTTGGATAATCCTCAAGTTGAAGTTAAAGAAGTGGATGTTCCTGAGTTAAATGCTAGAATCATGGCTGCAAAAATTGCAAACATGCTCCAAAGAGGTATGCACTTCAGAAGAGTGGCATATTCCACCATCCGTAGAATTATGGGTGCTGGTGCTCAAGGTGTAGAAGTTACCATTTCCGGTAAAATCAGAGGTTCAAGATCTGCTGTTGCTAAATTCACTGAAGGTTACATCAAGAAATGTGGTGAACCTGCAACCAGATTCGTAGAAGAAGGTTTTGCAACTGCACCTTTAAAGCCTGGTGTTTTAGGTATTGTTGTTAGAATCATGCCTCCTGAAGCAGTTTTACCTGATAAAGTAGATATTCTTGCTCCTATTGCTGAACCTGTAGAAGAAATTGTTGAAGAAGAAGTGGCTGAAGAAGTTGTCGAAGAGGAAGCTGAAGAAATAGTCGAAGCTGAAGAAGACCTCGAAAGCTTGGAAGAAATCGAAGAAGTTGAAGAGGATCTTGAAGAACTTGAAGCAGCTACCGAAGATTCCGAAGAGGAATAAATCTTTAAGGAGTTGAGAAAATGGCAATTTTAAGAAGTAAAGAAATTTGGGAAATGCAAATTGAGGACATCGAAGAAAAATTGGTGGAACTCAAAGCTGAACTCGCTAAAAACGTTTCCAAAAGTGCTGCTGCTGGAGTTAATGAAAACCCTGGTAAAATTAGAGAACTCAAAAGGACTATTGCTCGTGTTCTTACAATTATGAACCAAAAACAGAAGGAGAATTAAATGTCAAAAATCTGTGATGTATGTGGTCTTCCTGAAGAACTTTGTGTTTGCGAAGAAATTGCAAGAGAAGTTCAAGCTGTAAAAGTGTTTACAGTAAGAAGAAGATTTGGAAAATTAATGACTATCGTCGAAGGTATAGATGAACATGATATAGATATTAAGGAACTTACCAAGACTCTTAAAGCTAAATGCGCTTGCGGTGGTACCGCTAAAAAAGGTCAAATTGAACTTCAAGGTGACCATAAGGTAAGAGTCAAGGAAGTTTTATCTGAAATGGGATTCTCTTCCGACACTATTGAAATCAGAGATTCTGATAAGAAATACAATAAGAGAAACAGAAGACGTTAATCTGGTCATTATTTAAATCTTAATTCACATACTGAGGCTTAGAATGATAAGCTCAAAAAACATATTCTATCATGAATTAATTGGGTTAGAACTTAAGGTTGTTGACAGTTCCAATCCTTCCTTGATTGGACTTTGCGGAACAGTCATTGATGAGACCAAGAAGACTTTATTGATTGAAGTGAAGGAAAAGGTTCAAGATAAAGACTTAAGTTCTAATCAGAATGATTTTAATTTTATTTGTAAGGATAAATTAATTCAGAAAGATGTTTCTGTATTTCAATTTAAAGTTCCGGATGGAACAATTGTTGAAATTGATGGTAAAATATTGTTGAATCGTCCTGAAGATAGGATAAAAAAAAGATATAAAAAAATTTAATGGTGATAAAATGGTTGGTCTTAATGTTAAGGAACCAGAAACTAAATGTGATGATCCTAACTGCCCTTTCCATGGTAATTTATCTGTTAGAGGACAAGTCCTTGAAGGAGTTGTCACTACCAATAAAGCAGAAAGGACTATTACTGTAGAACGTAGTTTCTACAAGTTCATTAGAAAATACGAAAGATACGAAAAAAGAAAATCAAGAATAAATGTTCACAAACCTGACTGTCTTGATGTTGAAGTTGGTGACTCTGTAAAGATTGCAGAATGCAGGCCTTTAAGTAAAACTAAACATTTTGTATTAGTTGAAGTAAAAGGTGATGATTAGAATGAAACCTACTACATCTAGCGTAACAAAAGCATTGCCAATTGGTGCTAGACTTCAATGTGTCGACAACACAGGAGCTCGTGAAATTGAAATCATTTCCGTAAAAGGGTTCAAAGGTGTACGTAGAAGACTCGACGTAGCTGGAGTTGGTGACATGGTAGTTGCTTCTGTTAAAAAAGGAACTGCTGACATGAGAAGAGAAGTTGTAAATGCAGTTGTTGTAAGACAGAAAAAAGAATACAGACGTGCTGATGGTCTTCGTGTAAAATTCGAAGATAATGCTGCAGTTATCATTACTCCTGAAGGAGTATTGAAAGGTTCTGAAATCAGAGGACCTGTCGCTAAGGAAGCAGCTGACAAATGGCCTTCTGTAGGTAGTGCAGCAAGCATATTAATTTAAGTTTATGGTGATTAAATGTCAATTCAACCAAGAAAACAAAGAAAAGCTCTCTACACTGCTCCTTTACACATTCGTCGTAAAATCATGAGTGCTAATTTAAGCAAAGATTTAAGAGCAGACATTGGTAAAAGATCTTTACCAATAAGAGTTGGAGACAAAGTTCAAGTTGTTCGTGGAGACTTTAAAGGTCATGAAGGAAAAGTTGAATCTATTGATGCAAAAAGATACAAAGTTACCGTTGAAGGAGTTACCTTAAGTAAGCCTGACGGAAATGCTGTATTGCTTCCTATTCACCCTTCCAACTTGATGATTATTGAAGCTGATTTAAAAGATGAAAGAAGATTAAATATGGAGGAATAAGATGGCAAAAATGGGATCTAGAAAGCATCTTAAAAGGTATAAAGCACCTAAAAGCTGGCCTATCCATCCAAAAGAAGATACTTGGACAGTAAAACCTGCTCCTGGTACTCATGCCATTAACGATTCTTTACCTTTACTCGTTATTATCAGAGACATTTTAGGTCTTGCTGATAACTCCAGAGAAGCAAAAAGAATCATTAATACTGGTAATGTCTTAATTGATGGAAGAGCTGTAAAAGATTATAAATTCCCTGTAGGTTTTATGGATGTTTTAACTATTCCTAAAACTGAAGAAAATTACAGAATCCTTTTAGATACTAAAGGAAGATTAACTTTACACCCAATAACAGCAGAAGATGCAAGTTACAAATTAGCTAAAATCGTAAACAAATCTACTATTAAAGGTGGAAAAACTCAATTGAACCTTCACGATGGTAGAAACGTTTTAGTTGATGAAGATGTATATGCAGGTCAAGATGTTGTTTGCATTGCTGTACCTGAACAGGAAATCAAAGAAAACTTCAAATTTGATGAAGGTGTAGTTGTTCTTGTTACTGGCGGTAAGCACACTGGTGAACTTGGTAAAATCAAAGAAGTTATTGTAGACGAATCTTCTAAGCCAAATACTGTAATCATTGAAAAAGCAAACGATGACACTTTCTTAACCTTAAAAGAATATGCATTTGTTATTGGTCAAGATGAACCAGCTATTGACTTATTGGAGGTTAACCAATGAATCCAATGAACGAAGTTATCATTTCAAAAGCCACTATCAACATTGGTGTTGGTGAAGCTGGTGAAAAATTATCAAGAGCTATGACTCTCATTGAAGATATGACTGGTCAAACTCCTGTAAAAACATATTCCAAGGTCACTAACCCTGAATGGGGAATCAGAAAAAGACAACCTATTGCATGTAAAGTAACTCTCCGTGGAGAAAAAGCTGAAGATGCAATTAAATTGGTTTTAGAAGGTATCAACAACAAATTAAGACCTAGTCAATTTGATGCACAAGGTAATGTTTCTTTCGGTATTAGAGAACATATTGATATTCCTGGAATGAGATATGATCCAGATATTGGTATTTTTGGTATGAATCTTTCTATCACCTTTGAAAAACCAGGTTATAGAATTAAAAGAAGAAAAATCCAAAAGAAATCTATTCCAAAAAGACATAGAATCACTCCTGAAGAAACTATGAAATTTATGGAAGAAAAATTCAATGTTACTATTGCAGAGGAAGAGGAATACGAATAATTCTCTCTAAAATAGTGATTGAGATAATTAAAATAATATGTTAAGGTGATTATATTGCCAAGAAAATACGGAAAAGCAGCAAAAAAATGTAGCCGTTGTGGAGATCACTCTGCTATTGTAAGCAGATACGGACTCAACTTATGTAGGCAATGTTTTAGAGAAATTGCTCCTAAAATAGGATTTAAAAAATATAATTAAGAAAGGTGTTTATTATGACTCTTATGGACCCTCTTGCTGATGCTTTAACAAACATTAGAAATAACGAACGTCAAGTAAATGACCACTGTACTATTTCTCCAGCATCCAAATTGATTGGACGCGTGTTAAGCACTATGCAAAAAGAGAATTATATAGGTGAATTTGAATTTATAGATGACAACAAAGCTGGAAAATTCGAAGTAGAATTGGAAGGTAACATCAACCAATGTGGTGTAATTAAACCTCGTCATGCTGTAAAGAAAGATGAATTTGAGAAATTCGAAAAAAGATATTTGCCAGCAAAGAACTTCGGTATCTTAATTGTAACTACTCCTGAAGGTATCATGACCCACAGAGAAGCTAAAGAAAGAGGTATCGGTGGACGTTTGTTGGCTTACATGTATTAGGTGATTAAATATGGTATTAGCTGCAGCTATAAGGGAAGAAATTGAAATCCCTGAAGGCGTTGAAGTTATAATTGAAGATGAAATTACTGTGAAAGGACCAAATGGTGAAACTTCCAGAAAATTTACTTACCCTAATGTAACTATTTCAAAAGAAGATAACCTTGTTGTTCTTGAAACCGCTTTCCCTAAAAAGAAAGACAAATCCATGATTGGAACTACTAGAGCTCACATCAACAATATGATTACTGGTGTAACCGATGGTTTCACTTACCATATGAAAATTGTATTTGCTCACTTTCCAATGGCTGTAAAAGTTCAAGACAAAGAAAAAATGGTTACTATCGAAAACTTTATTGGAGAAAGACATCCAAGATCTTCCAAAATCGTTGGAGATGCTAAAGTTCAAGTTAAAGGTGATGAAGTAATCATCACTGGCGTTAACAAAGAAGATGTTGGTCAAACTATGGCTAACTTAGAACAAGCTACTAAAATTAGAGGTAAAGATCCTAGAGTATTCCAGGATGGTATCTATTTAACTAGTAGAGAATAGTTATAATGGTGATTTGAATGAGTAAAGATTTTAAAAGACAAGAATATGCTCGTTATAAAAAATTAGGAACCAAATGGAGACGTCCTAGAGGAAAAACTAGTAAAATGAGAAGATACGAAGCAGGTAAACCTGCAATGCCATCTATTGGTTATCGTACTCCTAGAGCTACTAGAGGATTACATCCTTCTGGTTACAAAGATGTTCTTGTTAATAACATGAAAGAATTGGAAGCACTTGACAGCGAAACTGAAGCTGCAAGAATCAGTGCTACTATCGGTAAACGTAAAAAAGAATTGATGTTAGCTAAAGCATCAGAATTAGGTATAAAAGTATTAAACAAATAAATGCAAATTTGAAAAATGCATATTTTTCATATGATAGATGATAAAACTAAGTTTTTTCATTTCCTAAATTGTTAAGCGATTTAATTAAAGTAAATTTTAAAATTATAAATTTATAAAGCTTACTTGTAAGAAAAATAGGGGCGTTGTATAAGGTTGGCAAGGGATTATTGAATTCGTCTTTAACCTCATGCCACAACATATATGACAATGATTCTAATCAATTAATTGATTTGGGGATTCAATATACTGAATTCACAAATAAAGGTTAAATAATTAATTGTGTGTAATTTAATGAGTAAATTTATGGAAAATTTATTTTTTAAATATATTGGCCAAAAGTCAAGCAAAAGAATCTTTTTTCTTATTAAAAGCTAACAATTAAATTAAAACAATTAATTGACAAATGAATTTTAATTTATTTGAATTAAGGGAAACTTGAAGAAATTATTCAAGTTTATCAGCTAACTAAATGGAGGATTATTAATGAATCTTACTACACAAAAAAGATTAGCTGCTAGTATACTAAAAGTTGGAGTTAACCGTGTATGGATAGACCCTGAAGAAATTGAAGAAGTTTCTAGAGCTATCACAAGAGACAGTGTTAGACAACTTATAGATCAAGGCATTATCAAAGCTAGACCAAAAACTGGTATTAGTAGCTACAGATCTAAGAAAATTAAAGAGCAAAAGAAAAAAGGTAAACGTAAAGGAAGAGGTAGTATCAAAGGAGCTAAAAACGCTCGTACTCCTAAAAAACAAGTTTGGATGAAAACCATCCGTGCTTTAAGAACTGACTTAAAAGATATGAGAGACGCTGGTGAAATTGACCCTACTACCTACCGTAAATTATACAAAATGGCAAAAGGTGGAGCTTTCAGAAGTAAATCTTACATGAAAACTTACGCTAGAGACCATGATTTAATCAAATAGGAGGAATGGACTTGGCAAGCGGATCAAATTATAAAGTAGCATTCAGAAGAAGAAGAGAAGGTAAAACTGACTATGCTACTAGAGCAAAATTAGTTGGTGTAGATAAATCCAGATTAGTTGTAAGAATTTCCAATGCTAATTGTATTGTTCAAGTGATCAATGTTGGTAAAGACGGAGACGAAACTGTCGTATCAGCTCACAGTAAAGAATTAAACAAATTAGGATGGTTAGCAGGAAACAAAAACACTAGTGCTGTTTATTTAACTGCATACTTATGTGGTAAAAAAGCTGTTGCAGCAGGTGTTGACTATGCTGTTGCAGATATCGGGTTAAAATCTCCTATTAAAGGGGCAAAAGTATTTGCAGCTGTTAAAGGTGCTGCAGATGCTGGTTTGAATGTTCCATACGGTGAATCTATTGTACCTACTGAAGACAGGATCAACGGTGAACATATTGCAGAATATGCTGAAAGCTTAGATGAAGAAGAATTGAATAAGAAATTCTCCCAATACTTAGCTAGAGGTCTTCAACCTACTGATTTACCTAAACACTTTGAAGAAATTAAAAATAAAATTGACGAGGCTGAATTATGAGCTTTAATATGGATGATTGGGAACCTAAAACCAATTTAGGTAAAGAAGTAAAAGCAGGTAATATCACTGATATTGATGAAATCTTCGAAAAAGGTCTCCCTATAATGGAATTAGAAATTGTAGATGCATTGCTTCCTGATTTAGAAGAAGAAGTAATGGATGTAAATTTAGTTCAAAGAATGCACAAATCTGGTAGAAAAGTAAACTTTAGAGTAATTGTTGCAGTAGGTAACAAAAACGGTTACGTAGGTTTAGGACAAGGTAAAGCTAGAGAAGTAGGTCCTGCTATCAGAAAAGCTGTAGATAACGCTAAATATAACATTATAAAAGTAAGAAGAGGCTGTGGAGATTGGGGTTGTGTTTGTGGAAGACAACACACTGTTCCTTTCAAAGTAACCGGTAAGGCAAGTAGTGTAAACGTAACCTTAAGGCCTGCTCCTGCAGGTGTAGGACTCGCTATTGGTGATGTAGGTAAAACCATTCTCTCTCTTGCTGGTATTAAGGATGTATGGTCTCAAGCTAGCGGACAAACCCAAACTACTGTAAACTTCGCAAATGCTGTATTTGAAGCATTAAAAGAAGCAAGCAGAATGAAAGCTTCAGAACAAGACCTTAAAAATATGGGAGTAATTCAATAAACGGTGGTATCATGTATTTGGTAATTAGAATTAGAGGTACTACTGGTGTTAAACAAGGCATTGCTAGTACTTTAGAAATGTTAAGACTCAACAGAATTAGTCATGCTGTATTAGTTGAAGAAAACCCAAGTTACAAAGGTATGCTCCAAAAAGCAAAAGACTACATCACTTGGGGAGAAGTAGATTTAGAAACTCTCACTGAACTTGTAGAAAAAAGAGGAAGAATAGTTGGTGGAGCTCGTCTCAGCGAAGAATACTTAGCAGAAAACACTGATTACTCTACTTTTGAAGAATTGGCTAATGCATTAATCAACGGCGAAATCAAAGCTCAAGATATTGATATGAAACCTGTATTCCGTTTACATCCTCCAAGAAAAGGATACAAAGGAATTAGACATTCTGTAAATGAAGGAGGATCCTTAGGTTACAGAGGCGAAGATATTAATAATCTTGCAAAAAGAATGGCTTAAGGGTGGATTAAATGATAAGAAAAGGCAAAAAGATTAACAAAATGAGAGGTTCCAGATCTAACGGTGGAGGCTCTGTTAAAAGAAGAAGAGGTGCTGGTAACAAAGGTGGTAAAGGTAAAGCTGGAGCTGGAAAACACCACTGGTCCACTACCGTAATTGAAAACAGATATTACTTCGGTAAACATGGTTTCAAAAGACCTCAAAAAACTATCCACAAATCTTATCCTGTCAACTTGAACTTCTTAAACGATAAAGCTGAAGAGTTTGTAGAAAAAGGAATTGCAACTAAAGAAGATGACATGATTGTTATTGATGTAACAGAATTAGGCTACAACAAAGTTTTAGCAACCGGATCTCTTGACATTCCTTTAGTTGTCAAATCTCCTGCATTCTCTGAAACTGCTATTGAAAAAATAGAAGAAGCTGGCGGAGAAGCTGTAGAACTTTAACTCCACCTTTTCCGTTGCCTTCGGCAACGCAAAAGCTGGACCAAAACTTTTCCAAACTTTTACTCGCTTCGCTCGTAAAAGTTTGATTAAAATAGTTTCACTAGTTGGGAGTGTTATGCTCTTTAACTAGTTTTCATTCTTT
>JADLKP010000297.1 GCA_016838945.1 Methanobrevibacter sp. | reverse complement strand
AATTAATATTAACCTAAATTTATTAAAATTGTAATAAAAAACTAAATCAATAAAATTAAAAATAGACAAAGAATTCCTAATATGAAAATTAAATTAAAAACAAAAAATAAAAACCAAAATAATAAATAAATCATTAAAGAAATTTTTTAATATGATTCTAAAAACAGAAAGACTGGTCCTAAGACCATGGAAGGAAACTGATGCAGAATGCCTATACCATTTTGCAAAAAATCCTAAAATCGGACCTATTGCAGGTTGGCCACCACATGAAAGTGTTGAAGAAAGCCTAGAAATCATAAAGACTGTCTTTTCCAAAAAAGAAACTTATGCAATTACAATTGATGATAATGCAATAGGTGCCATAGGACTTTTGTTCTATCCATACACTAATCACTTCTGGGGAGAAAATGGAGTCGAATTAGGGTATTGGATTGGAGAGGAGTATTGGGGTCAAGGATTAGCTGTTGAAGCAGCTGAAGAACTTTTAAAGCATGCCTTTGAAGATTTGAAAATTGAGAAAATCCATGCCTGCTTCATATATGAAAACCACCAATCAAAAAGAGTTTTAGAAAAATTGGGATTCCGATATTTTTGTGATAAGGAAAATACAGACATCTATGGAAATGAAACCCGAGAAATGGCTATGTTTTTAGAAAAAGAGTAAAATCATCATTAAATTAAAGAATGCTTTTTTAAAAAAATTATTAAATGAAAATTTGTTTCAATATAATAAAACTGATAAAAATTAAATAAAAAAAGAAAAAATGGTTTAAAAACCATTTTTGAAAATATTTTGGTCAAGGTTTTGACCGAAGGTCAAAAGCTTGGATGATTATTCATCCATATCTTCGAATCTAGGTTCTAATTTTTCCATTACGCCAGGTAATGAAGTGTATTCCATTTCTTCAGATGGTAATCTGTGTGGTTCGAATGGACCGTGTCTTCTGATGTAGGAAGCAATGTTTGCAGATTGTCTTCTGGTTTCATCAAATGCAGGGTCGTCGAATAAGTCTACAGGCCCAATCAATTTAGCGTCAGTTACTTGGAAACCTAAACCTACAACTCTAGGAGGTCCGTCGAATCTGATTGGGTTAGCTTCTTCTTGACTGGTTGGCATCATAGGACCGTTGTGGGATCCTCTCATCCATCCACTTACCATGTGAGGGAATGCAAATGGTTCTACACATTCACCGTTTGCCGGGAATCCTGATTGAGCTCTTACAATAGCTACAGGGTCGTCTTTACCTACGTATTCACCAGCTAACATGTTTAATTTGTCAGTACTTACTGCAGCTGCGATTTCACCGTTTTTCTTGAATACCCTTTTGATTACGTATCTGCCTGTGGAACCGATTAATGCAAGCAAGTCGTACATTTCTTCAGGACAGTCTAAGATAACCTTTTTGTGTTCCATTACATCAAACACTTCAAAACTGAATCCTTCGTGTAAGCTTGGGTCAATTACAAGACCTGCAGTGTTGAATGGATCTGCAAAGATTCTGAAAATAGGTAAGTTGAATGCACCTGGTTCGGTTTTGTCCATACAGTAGACAATTACAGGGTCACTTCCTCTTTCTTCGAATTCCATTTCCGCACAACCTGGACCCATACCTTTTACGTTTCCAGAGAAGGTGTCAGTTAATAAGTCTTGACCTGCACCGTATAATTTTAAGTCTCTTGCAATTTCAGTTGCTTGAAGGAAAGCATCGTATGCAGTTTTGTGAACTTCTTCGTTCAATTCCCCGTTTCTGTGGGTCATGATCAAATCAATGTCATCCCCACAACGGGTTATATAATAATCTTCAAGAATGCCAGTTTCTAAAGCACTGGACAATACTTCATCACATTTTTCCATTAATGCAGGATGAGATACACAGTGTCCAGAAACACTTCCAATATCAGCTTTGATTACACTAACAGTAGTTTTCATCTTAAAACACCTCAGTATTAAAATTACTATTAACTCACACTAAGTTAATAGCAGTACATATTTAGCTTTAATTCATAAAATAAGAATAATAATTAACTATTATAGCAATTAACTATTAAAAAATAATTATATTATTAATAACTAATTGTTATAATAATTAATTACTGAATTAATAGCTAATATAAAATAATTAAATTATTCATCAAACTAA
>JADLKP010000296.1 GCA_016838945.1 Methanobrevibacter sp. | reverse complement strand
GCCAATGACAAGAAATGTACCACCAAGTGCGCCTTCGCCGGCTACGTCCTCAACAAGGCCAAGGCGTCCATGAAGCTGGCCACCGGCAGCTTTGGCCTGCCAGCGTGATTCATGCTTCACCATATGCTCCATTATTATAAATAAAAGTAGAAAAAGATTAATATAATTTGAAGAAAATTATAAAAAATTGGAAAAAATATGAACAAAATACTATTAATTTAATTTAGTTACCAAAATATATTAAAATTGAAAGTTCCTTTGTGGTTTACACTGATTCCTTTGCGGTTTACACATCCATTTGTTAAAGAAAAAATATGAAAAATTCAATGATCATAAAAAAAAATAATATTAATAAATAAACTAATATTTACTAAAGAAAACTATCCCTAAATAAAATAAAAAAAAACAAATTCATGAAACTTTTTAAAATTTCATGAAAGAAAAATAAGAAAAAAAAATAAAATAAATAGTCTTAAAAGTGAAATGAAAACATTCTTTTTGATAATAAATCAAATAATAATCATTTTATTCTTTCATCTACTTTAAACCACTTATCAGTTCTTGCTGGCAATTTGGTGAAAATTAATGACATAATCAATGAGAATATAGACAAAAGCATCAATATAATCAAATGTCCCATGGTTTCAGAGATAATAATCTCATATACACCACCTAACCAAATGACAATTAAGACAATTAGGACAACATATCTAATTATTAATATCCACCAATTCCCTATTTTCAAAACTTTACTGCTGCTGTTGAAAAACTCAACTAATTTTTCCATATTGAATACCCAAGAAAAGATCAAACATTCTATGAACACTGATATCACCAAAGAGATATCATTCACAAACTCATCGGTAACAGTTACTAAAAACTCTCCAGGAGCTGTTGCAAAAACCATAGATAAAAGAGCTCCAACAATACATAAGATAGTAACAGCATTTTTTCTTGATAGGTTGAATTTATTTTGAACAGAACTGGAAAAGACTTCAAATGAAGACAACATACTTGTTATTCCGGATATGTATACAGTTAAGAAGAATAAAGGACCAAGAATCAATGCAACAGGCCCTAATATATTGAAGACAGTTGGATATACCACAAAAATCAAACCGGTTCCTTGAGTTACAATTTCAGATACGGGAACTCCACTTTGAAGGGACATGTATCCTAAAATTGAGAAAACCCCTAATGCTGCAAAGTTCTCAAAAAGGGAATTTCCAATAATTACATATAATGTACTTGAAACTAAGTCAATGTCATCCTTTGTATAGCTTGCAAAAGTGAATGATATCCCCATTCCTAAACTCAATGAGAAGAATATTTGTCCGAATGCAGCCATCCAGATGGAGAAATTACCTAAAAGGGACCAATCTGGTTTGAACAATTCATTCAATCCAATGCCGGCTCCAGGTAAGGTTAAAGAGAATACCACAATAATTGCCATTATAAAAAATAGCAATGGGATAAAAACCTTGGAGACATTACTTAAGCCAGAACTAACTTTTCTATGAGATATTAGCCATACAATAAACCAACAGGCCAACATTGAAATCGCAACGATTGGAACAAATGTAGTGATATCTCCTAAATCGGCACTGGTATGCAAAACATTAGTAGCCAAGAACGCATTAGGATCTGATCCCCAACCTTTAAAAAAACTTAGAATAAAGTATATTCCATCCCATCCAATGATTGTTGAGTAATATATTGTCATTATGAATACGACTACCGGCAAGAACCATCCAAAATATTGGAATTTGGAGTTGATGTTTGTTATGCCCTTTGCAAAGGAGGATTTGAAATTATATCCCACACCATATTCCAAGATTAAAAATGGCAATGCTAAAACCAATATTGCTGTAAGATATGGGATATAGAATGCTCCCCCTCCATTTGAATATAAAACATATGGATATCTCCAAATATTCCCCAATCCTACTGCAGAACCAATCATTGCAAGAATAAATGATAAATTACTGCTCCATTCATTATGTTCCTTAGACATTGCAATACCTCAAATATAACAATTGTTATAAAATTATTATAATAACTATTGTTATATTTCTTATTGCATATAAACTTTAAGGTTTTTTGAACGAAAAAATAGAAAAAAATAGAAAAAAATAGGGAAGTTAAATAAAA
>JADLKP010000295.1 GCA_016838945.1 Methanobrevibacter sp. | reverse complement strand
ATTTAAGGTTATTATCATGGTTTGACAAAAATTTCTATTTTAGTGAAAAATTTTCTATTAAGTTACAGTTACAACTGTTTCTAAGAAGATTTTATTTTAAAGTTTTGAATAATCTTAAATTATATTGTTTTATTTTAATTTTTTATGCTAATTATCTATTAAAAAAATTATTTATCAATCTTATTAGGTGTTATGAATGAGTGAGGTATCCTCAAAAGAATTATATGAATTTAAAAAGTCATTAAAGGAATTGGCTGAAAAGAAAGGAAAGGGAACAGAGCTTGTTTCCATGTATGTTCCTCCAACAAAACAGTTAAGTGATATCATCAAACAGATGAGGGACGAATTGGGACAAAGCGCTAACATTAAAAGCAAGACCACCCGTAAGAATGTTCAATCAGCTATTGAGGTAATCATGCAAAGAATCCGTATGATTACAAATGACAATAAGGAATTGCCTAACGGCTTTGTATTGTTTGTAGGAATGATTCCTAAAGGCGGCCCTGGAACTGAAAAGATGGAAACAGTGGTTATTGAGCCTCCTGAAGAAATTCAAACTTATCGTTATATTTGTGACAGCACATTTTTCCTTGAACCTTTAGAAGATATGATCGCTTCCAAAGAGGTTTACGGTATTGCTGTAATTGACAGAAATGAAGCTACAATCGCTACATTGAAAGGTAAAAGGATCAATATCGTTTCCAATTTAACCAGTGGTGTTCCTGGTAAGCATAAGGCAGGGGGACAATCACAAAGAAGGTTCGATAGGGTAATCGACCAATTGGCTCATGAGTTCTTGAAAAGAATCGGAAACCATATGGATGAGGAATTCCTTCCAATCAAGGATGACTTGAAGGGAATTGTTCTTGGTGGTCCTGGTGGTACCAAAGAGGACTTCTACAATGGAGATTACATGCATTATGAGCTTAAGGATAAGGTTATCACTACTGTAGACACTTCCTATACCGGTGAATTCGGTATCAGAGAAACCATTGACAAGGCATCTGGTGCATTGGAAGAATTAGGTGTTATCCAAGAGAAGAAGTTAGTTCAAAGATTCTTGGCTGAGCTTCGTGATGACCATGGTTTATATTCCTATGGTGAAAAGGAAGTAAGAACCAATTTGGAAATGGGTGCAGTAGACATTCTCTTGCTTAGTGAAGACTTGAAATCCAAGAGATTAACCATTGACTGCCAAGCTTGCGGTTTCCATGCTGAAGTAACCCAAAAGGAAGGCCAGAAAGTGGAAGACCTTACTTGCCCTCAATGTAACGAAAAGATGAAGATCACTAAAGAGGAAGATTTGGTTGAAGACTTGGCTAATATTGCAGAGGATTTGGGATCCACTGTAGAAATCATTTCCACTGAAACTGAAGAAGGAAGCCAATTATACAGAGCATTCGGTGGAATTGGAGCTATCTTAAGATACAATGTAAGATAATTTTGTGTGGTGTTTTCATGAAGAATGAAAATTTCGGTTTGGTTATAAGCGCTAAAGCTAGTGAAGATAAGAAAACTGCACGTATTATTGGATATGATCATTTTGTTCTAATGGGTTTGGACTTGAATGAAGATGTTGATGTAAAGATTCAGGATAAGATTCCCCTTGGAAAGGATAGCGAATTCGTTAAGCAGGAAAGGGCTCATTTAAGCTATGATGACTTGAATAAAAATGAAGAGTTTGAAGTTGAAAAGGCTGTTCACAGCATTGTGATTGCAAATGAACCTAAATATGTCAAATTCTTCAATGACCAAAGCAAAGAGGCAAGCCAATTGCATTTCCTTGATCCAATCAACAGGAAAAAAGGTTCTAAAATCATTGCTGAAAAAGAGTTGAATGGCGATTTTGAAAGCTTTGAAGACATTGACAATAGGGTCAGTTTCATTGAAAGCTCAAAGGACTTGATTGTAAATAGGGTTCTTTATGAATTGATTGAACTTCCTAAAGTCAAAAAGGGCAGACCTTTGTATTTGTTCACCAAGGTGAAAAGGTCCAATAAGAAAGAAGTCCAGGAGTATGATGAATTCGTGACTGATGACAGTCGTTTCATAGAAATGATCAAAGAAAAAGGATTGCTTGAAAAAGAGGGAAAACGTATCAGATAGATGCTTCTCTTATTTTCTTTGTTTTCTTTTTTATTTTTTTTTTTT
>JADLKP010000294.1 GCA_016838945.1 Methanobrevibacter sp. | reverse complement strand
CATTTTTGTGAAATTGTGCAGATTCATTTTTTCTTTTTTTTTAACTTATGATATCATTTAAATAGGATTATAAATAAAAAAATTAATAGAAAACTTAATTATTTCCTATTGTGATGATTCAAATGACTGATGAAATTATAAGCCAAATCAAGAGAAATCTAAGCGGAAATCCAGAATTAGATAGGGATTATTTAGTCTCTCAATTGGACTTTTATAAAGATCATGAAAAGTCTTATGAAATAATTAAAGAGATTTCAAGATTGATTTGGCAATCATTAGACTTTTATAATGAAGATAGTGGGATTTACTCAAACAAGACAAACGTATCCAGCATTCTTGATGAAGTGATTCCATTAATTGAAAATCGCGATAAGAAGGAGGCTTTGGAAAAGCTGAATAATTTCATGAGTCATTTCATTGACAAATATGAAGATCTGTCCATTCATAAGGAAAGCGATTTCAAGTCAAATAGGTCAATTAGAGAAATTCAATATATGAGATATGAGGAAAATAAGCTGTCAAGAAGTCCAAAATCATATAGGGCTTATCCTGAAAAGAAATCAAAAAGAGTCAATTGGCACAAAAACGTAAAGATTCATAAATTAGATAATAAAAAGAAAGAAGAATCAGTTAAAAAGGAGTATCATAGCTTTTTAAATCCTCTTGAAGAAATATTGTTCTATCATTACATTGGATTGGAGAATGAACTGGCTTTCATACCCTTTGATGAGCCATTGTTTGATTTGTATTATATCTATGGGACCTTGCTTTTGGAGAAAGATGATTTTGCTAAAGCGGAGGAATATCTGCTTAAGGCATTAAGAATCAATCCAGTTTCTTCAAAAACCATTTTATCTCTTGCAGACATTTATAAATCAAAAACAAGAACTTACAATAGATTTTTCTTATATAATGTCGATGCATTGAAGTTTGCATATAAAAATGAGGATATTGCAAGAGCCTATAGGAATTTTGGCTTCTTTTATGTTGAGGAAAATCAATTGGACATTGCTGCTGCATTCTATGATTTTAGTTTGAACTTTAACTTCAATAAGCAGGCATTAGGAGAACTTGAATATTTAAAATCACGGGGAGCCAATACTGAAATGGACCGAAAGGGAGCGGAAAGGATAATTGAATCAAAAAATGTTCAAATAGGGGTGAATCCTTTTATTTTAGATACTTTAAAGTTCATATCTGCTGATTTGGAAAATAGAAAATATTATCGTGGAGCATTGTATTTCTATAGGATCTTATATGATTTGACTAAAGATAATATAGTTTTAGCTAAGATTAATTCAATTCAAAACAGAATTTAATTCTCCTTTAATTTTTAAAAATTTTGTTCTTTTTTACGGTATTTTAATTTTTTCCGATAAATTTATAATATCGTAAGTTTATAATTTATAGTAATTATAATATTTATGAGGTATACATATGGTAAATTTATTAGCAACAAGCAAAATACAATCCAATTATCAAACAACCATTCCTAAGGAAATACGTAAAAATTTTGATGTAGAAAAAGGAATGGTTGTAGAATGGAGCATCAATGAAAAAGGGAGAGCTGAAATTTTTTTTAGAAGAAGGCGTGATATTAGAGAATTAAAAGGATTAGTGAAATTAGATTATCCTACAGATAGTGTTGAATTGAAAAGGGAGTTATATAATCATGAGTAATTATTTTTTAGATACTTCATTTATTATTGCTTATATGATTAGCAGTGATAAACAACATCAAAAAGCGGAAGATTTGGAAGAAATTATTTTTAATAATGATTGCTGTATAAATAATAATATTTTAAATGAATGCATTACTGTTAGCTTTAATAAAAGTAAAAATCTGGATATTAGTAAAGAATTGTATTATATTTTAATTGATAATTTCAATATAATTAATGAATATGAAATTCTTAATTTTAATGATAAAACAATGGATATTTTTAAAAAGCATAATGGGAAATTAAGTTTCACAGATTCTAGCGTAATAACCACTATGGTTGAAAAGGATATTAATTATTTATTGACTTTTGATAATCAATTTAAAAATGAAGATTCAATTACTGTTATTAGTGAATAACTTTTAATTATATTTCCATGTATTTATCATTTTATGATTAATTTACTTTATATATAATTAAAAACATAGTTAGTAATGTATTAAAATAT
>JADLKP010000293.1 GCA_016838945.1 Methanobrevibacter sp. | reverse complement strand
TAATTATTCTATTTATTATTTACCATAGAAAAAACAATTTAAAAAGCAAATTTAAAAAACAATTTTATTATGTATTATAGTTTTTAAGGAGGATTTAATTTGAGTCTTAAAACACCTGTTGTTATATTGAATTTTAAAACTTATTTAGAATCAAGTGGTCAAAAGGCATTGGACTTGGCTAACGCTTTGGAAAGTGCTGGCGAAGAATCTGGAGTTACTATGGTTGCTGTACCACAAGCTATTGATATTTATAGAATTAAAGAGGAAACCAGTATCCCTATCTTATCTCAACATATTGATGCAGTTTCTCCTGGAGGACATACTGGAAGCAACTTATTTGAAAATTTTGTAGCAAGTGGGATTGACGGAACCTTATTAAATCACTCTGAATGCAGAATGACTCTTGCGGATATTGCAGAGATTGTTAAAAAGACACAAGAAGCAGAACTCATTTCCTGTGTATGTACCAATAATATTGAAACAAGTATGGCTGCTGCAACCCTTGCTCCAACTTATGTTGCAGTGGAACCTCCTGAACTTATCGGTACTGGAATTCCTGTTTCAAAGGCAGATCCTGAAGTTGTTGAAGGCAGTGTATCTAAAGTGAAAGCCATCAATAAGGATGTTCAAGTCTTATGTGGTGCAGGCATTTCCACTGGTGAAGATATGGCTGCAGCTATTGAATTAGGTGCTGAAGGAGTTCTATTGGCTTCTGGAATCATTAAGGCAGAAAGTCCTAAAG
Organism: Methanobrevibacter sp.; assembly: GCA_016838945.1. Lineage (GTDB taxonomy): Archaea > Methanobacteriota > Methanobacteria > Methanobacteriales > Methanobacteriaceae > Methanobrevibacter. The sequence continues at coordinate 1,436 of JADLKP010000293.1, read as the reverse complement.
ATGCATTATTGGATTTAGTAAGCAAGATTTAATCATGTCTTGTTTAATGGCTTAGTTAATAAGTTTATTTTTAATGATTATTATTGAGTGAAATTATGGCAAATTTTAATACTATTGATGATTTTGATTTAAACGGCAAAACAGTTTTGGTTAGGATTGACATCAACTCCCCTGTAGATCCCAATTCCGGAATCATTTTGGATGATACCCGTATGAAACTGCATGCCGAAACCATTAAGGAATTATCTTTAAAAGGTGCAAAAACTGTTATTTTAGCTCACCAAAGTCGTCCAGGTAAAAACGATTTTACTACTTTAGAGCAACATGCTGCTGTATTATCTAAAGCGGTTGGCTTGGAAGTGAGATACGTTGATTCAATATTCTCATCTAAAGCAAGGGAATCCATAATTGCTTTGGAGCCTGGTCAAATATTGCTATTGGAAAATGTCAGGTTCTATTCAGAAGAACAATTGAAACGTTCCGCTGATGAGGAAGCTACCTCTGTACTTGTAAAAACATTAACTCCATTGGTTGATTATTTTGTAAATGATGCATTTGCTGCAGCTCACAGGTCTCAAACCTCATTGGTTGGATTTACAAGAACTGTTCCATCAGCTGCTGGAAGAGTTATGGAAAAGGAACTTACTGTTATAGGAAATGCTTTAGAGAATGTTCAGCATCCATGCGTTTTCGCTTTAGGCGGTATGAAGGCAGACGATTCAATTACAGTTACCGAAAATGTTTTGGAAAATGGCACAGCAGATTATGTTCTTGTTTCAGGACTTGTTGCAAACATATTCATTTGGGCGGCAGGTTATGATATAAAGTCTACCAATAAGAACTTCATTGAAGCAAGAGGTTACCTTGATATGGTGGAAAAATGCAGAGGGCTCATTGAAAGGTTTGGCGAAAGAATAGTCTATCCTACTGATGTTGCAGTCAGTGTTCAGGGAGATAGGGCTGATGTACCTATAGAGAATATTCCGGATGCTTCCATTTTTGATATTGGAAGAGAGTCCTTGATTAAATATTCCAAGATGTTAAGGGAAGCAAAAACCATTTTTGCAAATGGTCCTGCTGGTGTATTTGAAGATCCTAAATTTGCAATCGGTACAGAGGACATTATCAACGCAATAGCATCATCTGAAGGATTTTCAGTAATCGGTGGAGGCCATATTGCAGCGGCTACCGTTAATTTAGGTTATGGAGATAAGATGGACCATATCAGTAGTGGTGGAGGAGCTTCCATTGATATGTTGGCTGGTAATCCATTGCCTGCAGTTGTAGCTCTTGAAGAGTCTAAAGAATTATTTGATGGCAATTAATTCTTAAATTTTTTTCTTTTTCTTTTTCTCTTTTATTCTATTTTTATCCTATTTTATTCATTTTATTCTATTTTTATTCTATTTTTATTCTATTTTTATTCATTGTTAGAA
>JADLKP010000292.1 GCA_016838945.1 Methanobrevibacter sp. | reverse complement strand
TTTAAAAATTCTATCACTATCTATCAAATCTTGTGAAATCAATTATTTTTAGTAAAATATTATTAAAATAAAGAACATATTATATATAAAAATTAAAAAAATTCAGGTGCTGATTTTGAAGATTAAGAAAAGATATTTTTTAAAGAAAAAGAAAGTAAAGGAAATCAAACAGGAACTTGGAGACTACGGATCTTTCATTAACAACAAGGACACTCTTGAAATGTTGGAAGCAGAAGATTATGACTTTATTTTGGTCAATGGAGAACCTTATATCATTATGATTAATGAAAAACCATATCCAACATTGAAGGCTGCTTTGAATCTTGAATTGGACAGCAAAGTTGTTGTTGTCGATATGGGTGCAGTCAGATTTGTAACCAAAGGTGCAGATGTGATGAGTCCGGGAATTGTGGATGCAGATGAATCCATTGTTGAAGGGGATATTGTAATAATCGTCGAAGAGACCCACAACAAGCCATTGGCTATGGGTATCAGTTTGATTTCAGGTCCTGAAATGGTTGAAAATTCAGAAGGAAAAGCTATTAAGTCCCTCCACTATGTTGGAGATGCAATTTGGAATTTGGAAGTATAATTTATTATATTTTTAGTTTATTTAGTTTAGTTTTAGTTTATTAAAATAGATTTAGTTAATTTGATTAGTTTTAGTTTATTTAAATAGTTTTAGTTAATTTGATTAGTTTTAGTTTATTTTTATTTTAATTTATTTTCTATTTCATTTTGCTTTAAATTATAATTTAGTGATATTATGGTCGAATTAAGATTAAATGCAGGAAATGTCAAGAATCCTAATGTTCATAAGATAGGAATCATTGCACTTGGATCCCATCTTGAAAATCATGGTCCTGCCCTTCCTATAGATACTGATGCTAAGATAGCTTCATACATTGCTTTTCAAGCTGCTTTAGAAAGTGGGGCCAAATATCTCGGAGTCATTTATCCGGCTCATGAGATAAAGGAGATAAACCATGGAATACATGTTTCACTGGAAGATTTAACCAAAGAGATAGTTAAAGTATTGAAATCAGCAAAGAAATATTTGGGAATCAGCAGTGTAGTCATTGTAAATGGGCATGGAGGTAATTTGCCTATCGTAACATGCCTCTATGATATAGAGGAACAAACTGATTTGCTCATTACACTCAACAGCAAAATCATAGAGTCTGAAGGTCCTCATGGCGGTTCCGGTGAATTGTCCATGGGAAAGGTATTAGGCATCATTGATGAAAGTCAAGTGGAAAATCAGACTGACTTAAGCACATATGGGGAAGTTGGTCTATCTATGTTCACTCAAGCAAGGTTAAATGATCCAAACATTGAAGAAGGTGCGATGGATGTTCAAGAAAATGGTGTTTATGTTGATGAAATCTATGGAAATGAACTGTTAAAGTTAGCAATCAACTCAGTATTGTTGGACGTTGAAAAGCAGTTGGATTCCCACTATGATTATTGATTTTTCAGATTTAATTTTTATTAATTTTATTAATTTTATTAATTTTATTATTATATTAATTCTATTAATTCTATTCTATTAATTCTATTAATTTTATTAATTTTATTAATTATTAATTATTTATTTTAATTTATTTTAAAAAATTTAATTCTTAGGGATTGATCATATGGATGAAATAATTTTTAAACCGATTGGGTATATTAAGTCCCCATATGAAAATGTTCATGATATGCCTAAGGCTCCCAGGGAATCTGGTGATGTTGTGGCAGAGATGATCATCGATGAGGAATATTTGGAAAGCATGTCCAGCATGGAAGCTGGTGAGGAATATATGGTTTTGTTCTATTTCCATAAGTCAAAAGGATTTAAGCAAAGAGTTCCATTTAGAGGAGATGGGCCTATAAAAGGTTTGTTTTCCACTCATGCGCCAAATAGGCCAAATCCTATTGGTGTTTCTACAATAAAAATTGAAGAGATTGAGGGAAATGTAATCAGGTTTAAGGGAGTGGACATGTTAAATGGCACTCCAGTATTGGACATAAAGGATATTATTTAATTTTTCATTTATTTTTTACTTATTTTTCATTGCTTTTATTATCCTTTTTCCATAATACTAATTTTTATTTATTCTTAATAGGAAATATCGTTAAATAATACTTGTTTTATTAATTTAAGTACAAACATTTATATATAAATTAAAATATATTATATAT
>JADLKP010000291.1 GCA_016838945.1 Methanobrevibacter sp. | reverse complement strand
AGAATATAAAAATATTAAAAAAAGAATAAAAAAAGGATAAAAAAGGAAAAAGAATATAAAAATATTAAAAAAAGAATAAAAAAAGGATAAAAAAGGAAAAAGAATAAATTAAAAAAATTAATTTATGAAATTGATTTGAGCCTCATCAATTAAAGGATAGAACACCAAGCTATCTCCATCAAGATTTTCCTTATTCAAATCTACAGCAGTAATTTGATGATTATCATAGGTTTTATAATACAATATGCATTTATTTGTATTGTAGCATGAAGAATAAATAGTATATTCATATAAATCAGGATCATCAATGAAAGTCAATCCCTTTTGTTGCTCAACAGATCCTAAAATATGGAAAAATTGGGAAACGCTTTCACCTTCACTTGCTCCAGAAAATGAATTTTCACGAGTAAATGCCACCTTAACAAATCTTGATGCTGAGGATAAGTCACCTGGAAGTCCAATAGCACCCATGCCTCTGCTGTATGTATCCAATTCCAGATTTTTAGAGAAAGTGTTTTCAGGTGTTTTAACACTCAGATTTCTATAATTGTTTAAATTAAATAGCTGCATATCAAAGGTTGGATTATTAGTCAATACTCCAACTGGATTGTCATAGACTTTTAAACCATTTTCTAAAGGTTCTACAATTATAGAAGAATTTTCATCTGAAATCATCCAATGAAGAGGAGACAAAGGCAAATTCTCTGAAAAGTTAATATTCACCATATTAAGATTTTCGAGAAGCTTCTTAACATCTTCAACAGATTCCGCTTGAGACAATAGATAAGGAATGAATTCAAATGGTGTTACATTTACCATATCCTCTTCGATTTCCCTATAGACCGCATTGCCTGCAAAGTTTAAGCCAGCAATAGCGACTCCTTTTTCATTACAAGCATCATAATATAAAGGATATTCATCAATACCTGCAGTTATGCCAATAATTGCATAATGAGATTTCATATCATCTATTTTTCTGAATTTGAACTCGTAATTCCTTGGAGTTACACATACTCTTTCATCATATGAGATTTCATAGTCAAAATTTCTACCAAAATAATGATTTTCCGTAATATATTCACCTGCAGTACACATACATATAGTTTAGTATTAAGTAAGTTAAATAATTTTTTATAAAATTTGTAAAAAAAATAGAAAAATAAGTAATAATACTCAAAAAGAATGAATAACTAATAAATAATAGAAAAATTCCATAAAAAAAATAAAAAAAAGAAACCAGTCAAGAGTAATTACTCCCAACTAGTGAAAAAATTTTGGTCAAGGTTTTTAGCCGAAGGCTAAAAAGCTTGGTTATTCTTCAAAAGGTTGTGGCAATGCACAAGCATCGTTTCCTTTAGCTAAGTAAGTGTATACTAAAGCTGCAAGTATACCACCTACGATTGGTCCGATCAAGTAGATTGGGAAGTATCCCCAAAGGTTTATACCTCCTAGAATCATATCCATCAAGTAAGGACCAAAGGTACGTGCTGGGTTAATGGAAGCACCGGTAAATGCTCCGAGAACTACGATAACAGTAGCTACAGCCATACCAATTGAAATTCCTGCAAATCCAGGTTCCGCTTTTTTGTCAACTGCAACACCCATAACAACAAGTACCAGGAAGAAGGTACCAATGCATTCTGCAACCATAGCTTGCATGTATCCTACGCCCATTCCAGGAGCAGTAGCACCTAATCCACCTACAGTTACAGCTGCGCTACCTAAAATAAACCATAATAAGAAACTTCCTAAACATGCACCGATTAGTTGTGCTACAATGTAGTAAACGCTGTCAATCAATGAAATGTTTTTGCTGACAAGTAAACCAATGGTTACTGCAGGGTTTAAGTGTGCACCTGAAATTTTTCCAAATAAGTAAATACAAGCCATTACAGTTAAACCAAATGCTAATGCAATAGCAATCCAATCTCCTAAACCGCCAAGCAATCCAATGCCAGCAGCTCCGGGAGTTACACTATCAGAAATGAGTAAAGTTACAACAGCAGATCCAGTACCGAAGAACACTAGGAAAAAGGTACCTAAAAGCTCTGCAATGAATTTTTTTCCAATATTACAAGAAGCCATATTTTCCCTCCATAATTATTAAAATTTTTATAATCTAATAAATGTAAATCAACAAATGCAAAAGATTTCGATTAATTAGGTTCAAATATTAACTAATTTAATTTATAAAT
>JADLKP010000022.1 GCA_016838945.1 Methanobrevibacter sp. | reverse complement strand
AAAATAGTAAAAAAATAGTAAAAAAATAGTAAAAAAAGTAGTGAAAAACTAAGAAAAAGATTTGGAAATAAAAATCCAAATTAAAATAATAAAAAAAGTTTTAGATTTACTCTAAAACGGTATGTCTATTCTTCAAATCCTCTTCGGTTTTTCCCATAGTTTCCATAAGTTCAGAAACCAATCCATCAAGGAATACTAAGGAAGTCAATTCAAATGCAGTACCTAAAGGAGTTAAAGAAGTATAGTTTCCTTTAATTTGTCTTTTAAGGTAGTTTTCATCATCCACTTCCACTTTTGTTCTACCTTTAACACGAATAAGGCCATCTGCCAACTGAGCTAAACTGCTTTCAGGATATGATGTCAATGCTAAAACCTTTGCACCCCTATTTTTAGAAATTTTAGCTGCAGTTACAATGGTGTTGGTTTCACCAGATCCTGAAATAGCTAAAATACAGTCCCCTGCATTAATAGCTGGAGAAATAGTTTCCCCTACAACATAGGAACTTAAACCTAAGTGCATTAATCTCATTGCAAATGCCTTAGCTGCGAGACCAGATCTACCTGCACCAGTAACAAATATATTATCTGCAGTGGTAATCACTTCAATAAATTTGGATATATCTTCTTCATTCAAATATTCCTCTGCATCGTGAATATTTTCTAAAATTGCTTCAATTGCGGATATCATATACTCCATTTAAATCTCTACCTAAAACTCAATAATAATATTATATTTTTTTAAATATTTAAAATTATTTAAATGACTTAAAATATAAATATGAATATGAATAGTATAAATTCAAGAGGGATTTGATGCCAAACCGTGATGATGAAAATCAGGAAGAAATGATGAAGGAAGAAAATAATATCATCAAACCTGAGATTGGGATAGAAATAGAAGGAAATTCATTCAACTATAAATTCTTTGAAACATTGGAATCACTATCAAAAACATATTCCCAAAGAAAGACAGCAAAGGAATTGAAGGTTTCCCATTCTGTACTGAACAGAAGAATCAAAAATGCTGAAGATAGGCTTGGTGAAAAGCTTGTCATTACAGTAGGTTCCGGCTCTGAATTAAGCCCTAAAGGATATGAACTCTTGGACATTTACTACAAATATAAAAACCGATTAGAGGACAGGCCAGAGATCATAATTGCTGGCGGACATATCATCACAGGCCTGCTTCAAGCAATCAGCTATGACCTGCCATTCAATACATTGATCTACAGCAGTGACGACGAAAGCGCATATGAACTTGCAAAGCAGGATTTGATAGACATTTTAGCATTAGATGACCCTTTACTTGCTTTTGAAAATGACTTGAACTTTACAGCTATCGCTTATGACCATTTGGTCCTTATTTCCCCAAATCATGGAAAGGCAATCGAAAAGATAGAGGATTTGGAAGGATTGAAATTCATTGGAGTTAAAGGAAGTGCCCAAAGGTTGGCATGGAGCACCTTAAGACAGGAAAACATTAATTTTACAATAGATAGAGAAGTGAAGTCACAATTTGATGCATTCAAGATTGTTAGAAACTCTGATGAATACTACACTTTCTTAAACGCAAGCTATTTCAATGGAAATGAAATATTGAAAAATGAAACCCGTCACGTAATAAGCTTGGTTCAAATCAATGATACAAAAGATGACATCTATAATTTGATTGAATATTTGCTCTTTGATGGGCAGATAAAAATAGGAGAACAAGGATTTATACCTATGAAACCTTGGAAAACAAGATAAAATTAAAAATTTATAATAAAGGATTATTAAAAAAAGAAATTTTGAAAAAAGAAAGGATAAAAAAGAATTAGCTATGAGTTAATACTCACAACCAATGAAAATATTTTGATCAAACTTTTGCGAGTCGAAGACTCGGAAAAGTTTGGCTATTTTATTAAATCAGAATCAGACTGGTCTAACCATTGATTTACTATTTTTACAGCACAATAGTTACCGCACATTGTACAGGTGTCCTCTTCTTCAGGAGGCCTTTCATCTCTTTTTGCACGTGCAACCTCTGGGAACATTGCACATTCGTATTGAGCTTCCCAATCTAATCTTTTTCTTGCTTCAGCCATAGCCAAGTCTTGTGAACCGTCGATTTGACCGCTTGCCAAGTCACCGGCATAAGCACCGATTCTAGTTGCAATTACACCTTCTTTTACATCTTCAGGAGATGGCAAAGCCAAGTGTTCTGCAGGAGTTACATAACAGATGAAGTCTGCTCCAGCTTTTGCAGAAGATGCTGCACCAATAGCTGAAACGATGTGGTCGTAACCAGGTGCTACATCACATACAATAGGTCCTAACATATAGAAAGGAGCGTTGGAACACATTTTCTTTTGAATCATTACATTGGTTGGAATCTCATTGATAGGAATGTGGCCTGGTCCTTCAATCATACATTGTACACCAGCATCACGGGATCTGTCAATCAATTCACCTAAAATAATCAATTCTTGGATTTGGGCTCTGTCGGTAGAGTCAGCAATGGAACCTGCCCTCATACCATTTGCAAGGGAAAGAACCACATCGTGTTCCTTTGCAATTTCCAATACATAATCAAAGTTAGCATATAATGGATTTTCCTTTTCATTTTCAACAATCCAACCGGACATGAATGATCCTCCACGGGATACGAGACCAGTTACCCTACCTTGTCTTTTAAGTCTTGTCAATGTTTCAATGTTGATACTGCTGTGAACAGCCATAAAGTCAATACCATCTTTTGCCTGTTTTTCAATGGTATTGAACAAGTCATCTTCATCCATGTAAATAACGGAACCATGTTCTCTGATACTTTCAATAGCTGCTTGATAAACAGGTACGGAACCTACAGGAAGTGGAGACATATCCAAAACTCTGTTTCTTATTACATCCAAGTCTCCGCCGATACTTAATTCCATCAAGCAGTCTGCACCATGGTCAATTGCAATTTGTGCTTTATACACTTCTTCATCGAAGTTTACGATATCAGTGGAAGTTCCTACAGTTGCGTTTACTTTTGTTCTTAATCCTGCACCGATACCTGATGCTCCAATATCTCTGTTTACATTGCTTGGTATTACAATGGTACCGTTTGCAACGGATCTTAAGATAAAATCTTCGCTAACGCCTTCAATCTTAGCGACATGCTTCATTTCTTCAGTTAAAATACCCTTTTTTGCATCACTTATTTGTGTCATTCTTTCTCTCCATTTTTTGATTATGCTAGATTATAATGAGTCATTAATTAAAAATTAAAAAACAAAAATTAAAAATTAATAGACGAATAAAACCAATAGATTAAAATCAATTATCTTATATAAATTGTGTTGAGAATTTACTTTTTTCAAATCAAATAGATTTTAGTAAAGTAAAGTTTATTTTAATTCTATTTAACTTGATTTTATAATTTTATTTACTGTATTTTATCCCATATAAAGATATCTATTTTATAAAGCCGTTATTTCCAAAACAAAGCATTGTGAGTCCTTTTTATCAAATAGTTTTGATATATATCAAATATACTTTATTAAATTTTAAAATATTTTTAAGAAAAAGAGAGTAGAAAAATTATGAAAAAACAATAAGTGAAAAAAACAAAAAATTAAATCTAAAAAAATAATGCACAATTGTCTCAAAACAACAATAAAAAAAGAGTAAAAAAATAGAAAGTAGAATGATTATTTATAAAATTCAATCATTCTATTATATGCATCATCATAAGTAGGCATATTTGTCTGGCATCCTTGCTTTTCAACAACAAAGGATGAAACGGATGAAGCGAATTTAGCAGCTTCCTCTAATGAAGCCCCATAAATAAGCCTAGATACAAATCCTGCCTTGTAAGAGTCCCCTGCACCTGTAGGATCTACAGCAGGCCTATAAATAGATTCAACATCTATTTTGCCTTCATCAGGACTATAGATGATACTGCCTTTTGAACCACAAGTCATTAAAACAACTTCTGGACCTAACTCCATTAAACCATTTATATCCACTTCTAAAGAATCTTGAATACGTTTTATTTCATGATGGTTTCCAAATAAGATATTCACATTGGAAATTACTTCCTTTAATTTCTTAGGACTGTACATCCCAAGGTCTTGTCCTGGGTCAAAGGAAACCAATCTTTCCTCTTCCTTAGCTACGATTCCAGTTTTGCAATTGAAATGAGGATCACCAGTTGCCAAATGAACCGCCTTAAATTCCTTTATCTTATCTCTTGGAACTTCGCTGTCATGAAACTCCTTTCCAGCTCCCCAATAGAAATAGCTAATCTGATCTTGATTGTTATTAGTCATAACGAATGCAGTAGGAGTGTTTTCCTCTTGTGAGATGATCAACGCTTCAGTGTCAACACCTAATTTCTGCATATTCTTATGATAATGAGAATCAATAAATTCACATCCTACAGCGGATATCAAACCAGTTTTCATTCCCAAACTAGCACCAATCATTGCAACATTTGCAGCAGCACCACCATTCAAGTTTTTCATTGTCTTCATAGGTGCTGAGTTGTTGGCCTTAGGGAATTCATCAACTGTGATGATGTAATCCAATGCAGTATGTCCAACCGCCAATAAATCTTTTTTAATGCTCAAATGAATCAACCTTTCTTAGTCTCTTGTCTTTAACTGTTCAACTGTTTTTAAATTTTATAAAATTATCATTAATGAAGTATGAAAAAACTCAATTAATGAATTTTAGGTAAAATAAGATAATATATGGTTTTTAATTGTGAAAATAAACCTAAAATGTATCTTATTGTTAGAATAAACAATATTTAAATAAGAAAATTTGAAAAAATTTTCAAGATTTAAACTCTATTTTGATAGAAATTTTTTCTAAAAATAGTACAATATTATTTTAGATTTAACCCATATTTAATGATTTTTATTAACAAGTGTTATGTGAAAAATTTGATGAAATTTATGAAAAAATCAATAAAAAAATTAATAAAAAAAATTAATAAAAATCAACATAACTTCCCAAAAAATATTAGCTATTTTTACCTCACAAATCGAAAAACTTCAAGTAATAAATATTATAGTTTAATAATAATTTTAACTTGCGATAGCATTTGAAAACTAATATTTTCTAAAATTTGCTTTTTTAAAAAAGTGAAAAAATAAAATAAAGAGGAATGGGATATAGGAACACGGAAAAAACGTAATAGTTAACCCCTCCCTAATTTTAAAAGAAAAAATATATAATAATCAAATTTAAAAATTATTATTGCGAAATGAATATAATTTTATTTTGATTGAAAATTATAAATTAGGGGGCTAAAATATTAGCATTACAAATAAAATAAAAAAGTTTTCAATGATATTAATTACTTTAACTATTTTATTTTGCTTAATAAGTTCTATCAGTGCTGTAGAATTGTCTGAAAATGATATTAACCAAAATTATAATGATAATGTCATAAATACTATCGACGGGGACAATCATGAGACAAATTCAGTTGAAAGCATTGATGACGATTTGGAAAATAATTTAGAAAAAGCAGATGAAAATGAACTGAAAGAATCAAATGCAAATGCAATTTACGTTTCTGGTGATGGAGACGATTCAACTGGAGATGGAAGTAAAAGCAAACCTTATAAATCAATGAATAAGGGAATTGATAATTCAAATGATGGATCAACCATCTATTTGTCAGAAGGAACATTTGATGGATTAAACCTTACTGTTGATAAGACATTGACTATCGAAGGAAAGACCAACAAGACAATTATTGATGGTCAAAATATTGCAAGAATATTCATAATGAACTCTGATGCCAAATTGACATTGATCGGATTGAATCTGATAAATGGAAATATCGATGCTGATGCAAACGGATTTGGTGGAGCCATCATGAATAATGGGGGAGAATTGACTCTAATCAACTGTACAGTGAAGGATTCATATGCTAGTGCAAATGGTGGTGGAATATTCAGCAACAACGGAAAATTGACCATCATTAAGTCAGATATCATCAACAATAGTGCAGTCCAATATGGTGGAGCGATATATTCCTCAGGAATTACAAAGATTGCAGATTCCTTCTTCACAGAAAACCATGTCATTGCTGAAAAGGGAGTGGGGGGAGCAGTTGCCTGTGGCGGAATTGCATCCTTCAACAACACTATATTCTTTAAGAATTATGCAATATACTCTGCAGGAGCAATACTTAATTTGGCAAATGCAACAATAGACAACTGCAGTTTCATAAACCAAACCACAAACTATACTGGAGGAGCGATAAGCAATCACAATTACCTTATAATAAACAACAGCATATTTAGTGGAGGAAAATCCAGATTCTATGCTGCAGCAATTCTTGCACCTCCAAGCGGACAGCATGTTGTAACTGAAGCATACAATACCATTTTTGAAAGGAACCAAGTGGGAGCCCATGGTGCAGTGTCAAACAATTTCCCTGATACCGAGCTTAAAATGGAAAATTGTGCTATTGTAGAAAATATAATAATGTTGGAGCAAGGTGGAAAGACCTATGGAGACATCGCCTTGGACGACAATGCAAGCGTCCTTTATTGCTGGTGGGGACAAAATGAGATAAGCCCCTACTATTACTCATCCCACAGTGAAATATACGAACCTTGGAAAATAAATGCAAGCAGATGGCTGGTTATGGAATTTACTTCAAGCAATGGAGAGATTGACCGAGAAAACAACAATGTCTTGAATGTTAATTTGAAACACTATATTGACAATGAGACAAAGGAAACATACGAATACAATGAAGACATCAACTTGCCTTTAGTAGTCAAATTCTATAACAATTATGGAAAAACCATTAAAGAAGTGAGATTGGTCAATGGAAGCGCAAGCATAAATTACTTGCCTGATGCAAATACCAAAACCGTTTATGCGAAAATAAACAATCAAACATTGGAAATAAATGTCAAAGAGAAAGAGGATTCAAATCTTGCAGTTAACGACTTAGAGAAGAATTATCAGGACAATAACAATCTTGAAGTTACATTAACTGACAGCACCAACGAGGGAATTTTCAATAAAACCGTCAATATGCTGATTTTTGGAAAAACCTATTCTAGAATAACCGATCAAAACGGCCATGCCAACTTTACCATAAATGCAAACCCAGGAACTTACGAAGCTAAAATAATGTTTATAGATAACGAGTATAAGAATGCTGAAAAAATAGTGCAGATAACTGTTTTGAAAAACAAAACAAACATCATAGCTCAAAATCTTGTAAAATACTACAAAAATGGAACCCAATTAAGTGTAAAGCTGGAAGATGTAAATAAGAAGGCACTGGAATCCAGAAAGGTAATCATCAACATTGCAGGCAAGGATTATGTCAAGACTACAAATAAAAATGGAATTGCTGTCTTGAATATAAATCTCAAAGCAGGCACATACACTACAAAACTATCATTTAATGAAGACAAACAGTATTTAAGTTCTGAAAAAACCATAAAGGTCTATGTTAAATCCCCAAAGATTACTGTAAGCAATAAAAACATTAAAAGAAATTCATACTTGACAGTCCAATTCAAGGACAAGGATGGAAAATCCATTAAGAATGAAAAGGTCAAATTGACATTTAATGGAAAAGCCTACACTAAAACAACTGACAATAAAGGACAGGTAAAACTTAAGATAACAGTTAATTTAGGAACTTATACACTGAAAGCTAGATTTAATTCACTTAATCCTTATGGATCAACTGTGTTTACAAATAAAATAAAAGTTATTTGATGCTATTTTAGTTCCGATTAAAAAAAAATGATAAAAATTTTAACTCCCTATAATCCAATCAAAAATCCTGGTAAAATATAATTATGTATAAAAATTTAATAATAAAAATTTAATAATAAAAAATTAATTATAAAAATTTAATAATAAAAAATTAAATATTAATAGTATATAGATAATTTTTTAAATTTTCTATAAAATTTTTATTTAAAGGAAATGATTTAGCTGTTTAAAAATAAATGGTTGAATTGAAATGTAAATGAATTTGAAAAACAATTGATTGGCTGATATCCTAAAAGAATATTGGGTGGTCAATAATATGGATGGTGGTTTTTATTTCCGAAGAAGAAATTGAAACTTTAAAAGCAAAATTAGCTGAAAAAGATGAGAAACTCAAAAATCAGGCAAGTGAATTAAATCATTTGACAAATGAAGTCATTCCTGAATTGAAAAAAGAAAACAAGCAGTTAAAAGCATTGAAAGTAGAGCTTACTGATGCATTGGAAACAAGTACAAAGAAATACTTCGATCAATTGGAAATCAATGCAGACTTAAGTGAAAGTGTAGCTAAAAAAGGCGCAGGTCTTCAACTGGCAAAAGTAAGACTTGAAGAGATTGAAAAGTTGGTTGTTGAACTTGAAGCTAAAGCTAATGAGAATGAAGTTGATTTAGAATCTATAGAAGATTTATCTGAAGAAGAGAAATCCATTATAGACGAACTTAACAAGCAAATCGATGACTTGAACAAAGAGTTAGATGCTAAAGACAGAGTCATTGACAATAAAGAGAATGAAATCAAGAAAAAACAAGATCAATTGAAGGATAAGACTTCTGAAATTGATGACTTGAAAGAGAATCTAATTCCTAAACTCAAGGCAGAATCTGCTGAACTTACTGCAAAGATTAAAGCAAATGCTGCAGCACACGAAGAAGAAATGTCTGGAGTTGGAGGAAGAATCGCTAAATTAGAAGCGGAAATAAAAGATCTAAATGGTAAATTAGACAATAAAAAGAGAGATTATGATAAGTTAAGCACTACCTTAAATGGAAAAGACAAAACCATTAACTCTCTTAAAAACAAAAACCAACAATTATCTGAACAACTTAAGGAAGAGAATTCCAAAGGATTCTTCAGCAAACTCAGAGGCAGATAATTGTATTTTCAGATTAATTAATTTTAAATTAATTAATCACCTTTTTTCTTTTTTTAAAAACATTTTTCAAAAATAATAAACTGCTCTTTTTAATAAAACATAAATTCCCACATTTTTTCTTAAATCGCAATAAAGTTTTAATTTTATCAAACAAAGATGCGAATATTAAAATAAAAATTAAGGAAAATAGGAAAAACAGATATAAAATATAAATAAAAAATAGCAAAATAGGGAGATTACTCCCAACATAGAAAAGAGTTTTGGTCCAGGTTTTGCGCCCCGAAGGGGCGGAAAAGCTGGGTTTATGCCTCTTGTCTTAACCTCTTAACCACAAAGTCCTTATCTAATGAGAGCAAGAATGAAGCTGCTCTTGGTCCTTGCTTTTGACCAAGAATCATTTTGTAAATAGCTTGGAAAGCCTTTTGTGGTTTTAATCCATGGCTTTCTAAAACCATATACATAGCATCATGCAATTCTTCAGCAGATGAGAACTCTTTTTCTTCCATCAAGTCAGCCAAATCCTTTAGGAATGCAACTTGATCATCTGGAAGTGGCAATTTAGGAATGGAATCATATTGAACTTGGAACTTGACGAATTTAGGAGCATATTTGTCTAACCAAGCGATTACATTGTCTACCCTTTCACTGTATTGTTCCAATTCAAGTTCGGTTAAGTCAGCGAATTCCTTATCCTCAAAGCTTTTGGTGAGTTGAGAATTCCTTTTCAAGATGTCAAAGATCTTTTCAAGGTCCTTTTCTCCAACAATCTGATAAGCATTAACCAAGAATCTGAAAGGAGGTCGCAGTGGCAATGGGGAATCCTCTTTGATTTGAGCCATCTTATAGATGCTTTTGAACTTTTTGCCTTCTTTTTCAGATGGAGCTTCCTCTTCATCGTAGAATACCCTTTCCACCTTATCAAAGGTGTCCATAAAGTCTAGCCACGGCATTTTTGGAGAGAAGTCTTTGGATTTCATAGGTTTGCTTCTGAACAAGTAATAGTTAAGACTTTCTGCAGGTCCGATTTCCAACCATTGTTCTGGAGTGAAGAATACACCATGAGATTTGCTCATTGCTTCACCATCTAATGTAATCCATTCGTATGGAACTGGATATGGTGCCGGATAATCAAAGATCTCTTCAGAGATTACGCTACTTACATCATAGGACCCACCAGCTGCTGCATGGTCTTTTCCAAAGGGTTCGCAAGTGGTTCCAAAGATTTTCCATCTTGCTGCCCATTCAACTCTCCATGTAAGTTTGCCGTTACCTGATTTGATGTCCATCTCACCATCGTGGCCACATTCACATCTGTATTTTACAATGTCTCCATCGAAGTCATATGCTTCGGTGGTGTTTACTCTTCCACATTTTTCACAGATTGGGTTGTATGGCAACCAGTGGTCTGCGAGTGGCTCTCTTCTGTATTGGTCAAAAATGGCTTTGATTTCATTGTGCTTTTCAAGGGATAATCTGATTGATTCAAGATAGGATCCATCCTTATACATGTCAAAACCAGATTTAGGAGTAATTTCAATACCATAAGCATCAAGAACTTTGAATAAAGGTTTTTCAAAGTGTTCTACAAAGTTTTTACAACATCCTTCAGGGCATGGAATCATAGAGTATGGCATACCTAAGTATTGGTCATAAGATTCAGGAAGTGGGAATGGAACTTTTCTAAGTGGGTCATGGTCATCTGCAATCCAAATTGTTTCTGCATCATTTCCTAATTCACGTAATGCTTTTCCAATTGCGTTTGCAATGAATACGTCACAAGAATTTCCAATATGTATAGAACCTGATATAGATGTACCACTTGCTATGACATGTTTTTCTACATCCATTTCATTTAATTCATCAGCGATTCTTTCAATCCAATGTTTCATCGTTTCACCATAATAATTATAAAAGCTGCTTTCAATTTAATAAGTTCAATATTCCAAACCATATATGAAAGCAATGATTAAGTAATAAATTAGTATAAATCTGATATTAATTTAATTTAAATATCTTAATAATTTATTATATTATATATTTTTATTATCATCTTATAAAAAATTAATTGCGAAAGCAAGAAAAATCTGGAAAATGATAAAATTGAAATTAAAAATTATAAAAAATAGCAATTAAAGGATGTAAATAGGATTCTTGAAAAGAACCCTATCAAGTGGAAAAATAGAGTCAAACTCTATATAATTAATTTCAAAATAAAATTTCAAAATAATAGGCAAAAAACAATGCCTATGAAAATTAATTAATAAATTAAATTAAACTTTTTCAATGATCAATCAACAAGATAAAAGTAGATTGAACTTATTGTTCAAATCTACGTCTGTCGATTAATTCTTGACGTTTACCTGCATTCCAACCACCGTTTGCAGATTTAGCATGACCTACTTGTTGTACGTAACCGGTAATTCTGTCATACCATTCTACATCAGCAGTTTCACCACAGGAAGGACATTTGTTGCTTAATCCTTTCATTAATGTTTTACAGTTTAAGCAGAAACTGAATGCTGAACTGTAAGCCCAGAAACCAATGTCGGATTTTCTTGCAATCTTATTGGTTAAGCTCATTAATGCATCAGGATCTGAGTAGGATTCTCCCATGAATGCATGGAAGATGTGTCCACCAGGAGTTAATTTGTGGTATTGGCCTTCAATCTTAACTTTGTCTGCAAATGAAATGTCACTGTTTACAGGTACGTGTGAGGAGTTAGTGTAGTAGTTAGCTCCGTTGTCACCTTGTAAGATTGCTTTATCTCCGAATTGCTCTTTATCTAATGTAGCAAATCTGTATGCAGTGGATTCAGCAGGAGTTTGCAATACAGACCATCTGAGTCCAGTTTCTTCTTGTAAAGCTTTTGCTCTTGCATTGATGTATTCTAAACATTTGATACCGAATTTGTTTGCATCAGGGTTGTCGATGCCTTCACCGAATAATGCAAGCAACATTTCATTAAGACCACAGAAACCGAATGACAAGGTTGAGTTTTGGATTCTGTAATATGTCTCACCATCAACTTTTTGGTTTAGGAACGGTAAGATATCAAAGTTGTTTAAGCAATTGAGACCTTGGTTTCTTCGAATCATCAATGTTTCAACAGCGAGGTCCATGTAGTTGTCCAAGTATTCGAATACGTCATTTTCATCTCTGGATTGGTATCCGATTCTTGGTAAGTTTAAGGTTACGTAAGCTAAGTTACCTGTTCTTAAACAGTCTTGTTCCCAGTCACCGGTCCAGGTGTCTTGGAGACAGGTTCTGCAACCCATATAGTTAGCCATTTGACCTCTGTATTTAGGCAACATGTTTACGAAGTAGGATGATCCGTATTTTGCGGAAAGTTCGTGAACTAAACGGATGTCATCATCATAGTCGCCTTTTAAGGTCTCTTCACGTAATGTGTAAATGGTATTTGGGAATAAGTGAGGCTTGCCTTCTGAATCTCCTTCAAGCAAGATTTCGGTAAATGCCTTTTGAATCATTCTGGTTTCATCTTCAAAGTCACTGTAAGTTCCTACAACTTCCCCTTTTGGACCATATGCAGTTACATCCTGTAAGAATTTTGGAACTCCAAATTCTAATTGCATACTTGTGAATGGAACTTGGGAACCTCTTGCAGCATAAGCCATGTTCAAGTTGTAGACCAACATTTGAATGGATTGTTTTACTTCATCATAGCTTCTGCCGGTTGCAAATGGTGCAACAAATACGTTCCAGAGGGACATAGCTTGTCCACCAGACATGTTTTGCTGTGCTGCCAACATGATTTCTCCAGTATGGTTCATCAAGGTTTCCATATGGGAAGGAGGTGCAGCAACTGAAGTGTGGTCTCCAGTACCGTCCACTTTAAGACCATATTTGATGAATGCCCTTATATCATGTTGGAGACAGTTCAATGGTCTTCCAGCGAAGAATTCCAAATCGTGAATGTGAATGTCACCAGACATATGCGCATCAGCTAAGTGAGCTGGCAACATGTGTAAGAGTGCATATTGTTTTAATGCTTCATCAGCAACATATTTATGAATGGATTCAGGGTTATGCATCATGTTTGCATTGTCTCTTGAACCGTTTTCAATTAAGGAAGTGATGTTGTAAACAGGAATACCTAAACGAGTGTATCTGCTTCTTAAATCTTCCAATCCGTATTCCACAAGTTTTGTGTTTACGATTTCCCTAATCATTGGAGCGGTAAGATATTCGACATTGAGCTTTTTGAGTTCTTTCCAAACTTCAGTAGCAATTTCAAAAGCGGTTTCTTGGGAAGCACCTGTTTCCTCTACTAAGGTACTTGCAATTTTTGCCATGTCGAATGGTTCAATTTTATCTCTTGAAGAACGTACTTTTAAGGTAGTTTTAGCTAAGTATTTGTTAGCTGCTTCAGAGTCCATATCCTCTAAACATTCGTAAACAATTTTTTTGATTTCTTTAGTGGTGATTCCATCGTATAGGTTTTCTGCAACGCTTGCAATGATCTTTTCATATTCCGCTATAGGAGCTTCCACCATAACTAAAGATTTCAACAATTTTTCATAACTGAATGGCTCACATACACCGTTGTTCTTTTTAACGGTGATCTTTGCCCTTTGAATATCCTTTTCAATATTTTCTACTTTTTCCACTTTAACACCTCTAAAAATCCCACAGGCCCAAATTATAAAATCAGAGCCTATAAGCACTTAATTAAAAGTAAATAATCAATAATCATAAGTTAAAAAGTTTTAGATAAACTTTCATTGATTACTAAATATTATGTTTTTACATGTATAATATCAGTTCGATATAATACGAAAGTTAGTAACTATACAAAAGGTTAGTTACTTCACGAAATAATATATGTCATAAGATGTATATAAATCATTCGTTTTGATACGAACAATATTTGCAATAACAATTACGACTATGAAAAATACTTAAAACTTCATAAAAATCAAAATGAAGGAGAATCCTTTAATAAAAAAGGATATAAAGAATCCAATAAGAATTATTGTCCAATTGTGATTATGCAAAACAATTATTTTCCAAAGAAAACATCCAATGAACTTTGTTTGGATTTATCACTTTCAAACAATGAATTGATACCAAATTCCTGAATTTCCAGTCTTTGCTCAAGATAGTGTGATACTGGGTATCTGTTTACTAGGTTCTGAGAAATTTCAAGATATTTCACAACAGACCCTTTGGATACGCTGAGAATCAAGTCTCCACCACATTTGCATTTACCTGTAAGCGGCATTCTCCTATACTTGGCACCACATTTAGGACATCTGACCTTCTGCTTGGAGAAAGCCCTTGAGTTTCCCATGATATCCGGCAAGAAGTGAGAAGACAACACACCTTCAACAACTCCCCTTTGATCTACTGCCCTAATAAGTTCTGCCAAATGAATTTGAGCTTCCACCTTCTCTTTCATTGAACCTAAACGTTTATATAGGCAGACTTTAGGTCCTGCATGGATATTTGAGGTGTGATGGGAAAACATCAGGTCATGATACTGTCTGTCTGTACCTAAATGCTTTGCTACATTGTCAATCAAATCCAGCATTTCAGCAGGTTTCAAAGGTTCTTGAGACCTTTCAAAGAATTCCAATGGGAATCTTTCAAATATGTCCAGGTTGTGGGATTCATCGTCTATCTCCTCTGGGTCTATACGAGTGGATAAAACCAAAGGAGCATCCATACTTCCTCCACGAGTGCTCGGCAAGTAGGATTTGGAGAAATTGATCAATGCATCAAGCAACAGAAGGACAGAATCTTCATCACTGTCACAGTTTCTCCTTTTTGCAGAGTGGAAGTAAGGGTGCGCATAACAGCCCAATGCCTTTGTAAATCCTACAATACGGCCTAATACCCCTGCAGAAGTGTGGGGAGCAAGACCAGCAATGAGATGTCCAATCAAATCATATTTGTCCCTAACATTGTAGAACCTTTCCATTCCGTAATACCTTTCCAAAAGGTCATCTACAAAATTGGCTACACCTACAAGATATTCGCCGCAATTGTCTGAAACTACAATATCCTGAACCTTAAGTTCAATGATTTGGTCCTCGCTAACTATATCCTGACCGTAACAGTCCTTAGTGTATCCCATTTCCAATAGCTTAGGAACAGTTACCCCAATTTCACTTGGAATGAAGTGAGTGAGAGGCAAATCTGTAGAGTCATGACGAATGGTACCTTCCTTAAATGTGAATACCTCATTTTTTGCTCTTAGGATACCTTTTTCCAAAGGTTCTGGTAACTTGTCTTCAGAAATCAGCCCAACAACTCCCTTGACCTCATCAACCTTACGAACACTTACATTATTGGATGCCTTGGAAAGCATATGAGCCAAGTTAATATCCTTTTGACCTGATTTGCCTATAACAGTAGGAGATCCGCAATGCGGACAAATGGATTGGAATGAGGTTAATCTGCAGTCAGGATTGGTACATTCCCTTCTTGCAAACTCCACCTTAATCTTTTTCTTTTTGGCAGCTTCTGCAACCAAACGTCTGCTTCCACCATTATTGCCTATAGGGAAAAGCACATGAGGAGCCGGCCTCATCAATCTTTCTTTTGATTTTTCAGGCCTTCCCACCCGTGTACCTATATAGCATGGAGCCTTATCCTTAATCTCAAAATCGATGCTTTCATTGATGATGTCAACGACTTTCATCTTATAATACTCGTCAGCGAGATATTTTGAATAATCCCCATTTATGGTTTTGAGCAATGCATAAGCATAATTCTTTTCAATGATGACCTTCCCATCAAGCAATTTATGAGGAAGACCCATAACTTCAAGAATCCTTTTTTGATAGGACAAATCAAGCTCCAAGTCTTCGCCATTCAGATAGCCAGTTTCCAAATAGTCCCTTTGGGTATCCAGCCACTGGCTTAGGTCAACCAAATCCTTGATGGAAATGTCATTATAATAATAAGTGTATTCAGGATGGAGAGGAACATTGAACTCTTCAGTGATTTTAAATGCCTCTTCAACGGTGAATTTCTTGGTTTGCAATGATTCCAAATCAAATGCTTCCTTCTCTTCATCTGAGAATGATTGATATTTTTCTGAATTCCTTATTGTTTCAATCCACCATTCCTCACACCAGCAAGCACCTAGCATAGGCTGGTTGTTTCTTAAGAATTCACCGAATGCAACTAGCATGTCTCCCAAGAAAAGAATCTCAACAACTTTTCCCTTGACCTTTCTTGCATCTTCAATGGAATCCAATCTGCGAACTTCACCGGATTTCAGCTTTACTGTAGGTCCTTCTATTGAGTCTACAGGAACTACACAGTTACCCTTTCCAGGCCTTTCGATTTTCAATTGCGTACCTACAGCCAAAAATTCCAACAATTCCATTGTAGCAGGGTGAACACCCATTGTTGCAAGTCCGGTATTTCTTGAACGACCATATCTGAGACGGAA
Organism: Methanobrevibacter sp.; assembly: GCA_016838945.1. Taxonomy (GTDB): domain Archaea; phylum Methanobacteriota; class Methanobacteria; order Methanobacteriales; family Methanobacteriaceae; genus Methanobrevibacter. The sequence continues at coordinate 1,675 of JADLKP010000022.1, read as the reverse complement.
CCCTCCCTTTTCAGAAGGATAGCCTAAAACAGGTCTTCCGCCAATAATATCGTGAGCATATTTGGAATGTTCAAACAGCTCCTCCTTATCAATGATGTTATCATCGACCTCTTCGACGATTTCTTCGCTGTCTCCATCAGATGAGCTTTCCTCTTCACTGGAGGAACCTACACCCTTAGCATATTCGGCTAAAAATTCCCAACTGTCCAATTTAAGGGTGTGGGCATACTTTAAGATCTTTTTGGATTTCTGAATAACCCCTTCAACCATCGCAAGAAGAGCTCCGCCCCTAATGTTATTGGTTTCTACACGAGGCAAGTCTCTGTGAGACACTTCCACTTGGTCTGTAGGTTCTCCGCTGACTTCAACAGGAATGCTTCTTGCAGCTAACCTAACCTCGTCAGGAGTTGGAGAGTATTGCAAATTAGTTACTTCTGATTCATAAAGCTCCACTTCTTCCACATATCTTTCAATCTCATCATCTGTAGGCTTATATATGTCAAGGCCGGTAGCTACACGTATCTTATCCCCTAAAAGAACAGATAATGCAGCTGCAGTACCTCCTGCACTACGGATAGGCCCTGCAAAGTATACCGCAACATATTTGGTTCCATCAGAATTGTCTTTGATCTTTACTCCAGAAATCCCTTCCAAAGGAGCAGCTACAACCCCCTCTGTCAAAATAGCTAAAGCGGTTCTTAATCCTTGGTCTGCAAAAGCCTGCTTTTCAGCTTCCAATTTGGCACCGGTTTCATTTGATTCCTGAGATGCGATTTCCGCAGCAATTTCAAATGCAACCTCTTCCCTTGACATATCATTTTCCAATTCCTTGATACGCTTAGCAATACCTTTAGGGCCTACAAGCCCTTCCACTCTTTCTGCCAAGTCCTTTGCCAATGGAATTTCAGTTTCAAGCTCAACATCAAACCCTTTTGATCTCGCTTCATTAGCTATCTCATACAGCTTAAGAGTTTCACTTTCCAATCTTTCAAAATAATCCATTCCAGCATCCATTATAATCCCTAATAGCTAACAAGTATTTTTGTGTTTAATATAAATTGTTTTGAATCGTTTTAATAGTTTAAATTACTTTTAAAGCATTTTAATTAATTTAAAAATCTGAAAATTATTAAAAATTTTTGAATATTTTCACTTAATATTATTATATTCATACTCTTATTTAAAGATATTAAGAGAGCAATTAAAAACTAATCAAAAATTGAAGTTTTCATGAAAAAAATTTTAAGAAAATTTATAAGAAAAGTTTTGAACAAAATTATGGGCAATAATTTGTTTCAATAAATACGAATTAAATTTTATTAAATAAAAAAAAAGAATTTGAAAATAAAAAAGAAAATTTTTATACAGAGAATTGTAAAATGAAACAGAAAATTCCTAAGATTACAGTAATAGCGATGACTATTTCAGGAGCGATTTTTGGACCTACACTTTCGTCATCAAAGTATCTTACTAAACCTGCCCCGCTCATAGGCATGCTGATTTTATCGTTTTTCTTTGCCATAATATCACATTAAAATAATTGAATAAATTTAATAAATTTTTTAAAGTTTGAAATCACAATCTGATAATTATAAAACTGATAATTATAAAACTGATAATTATAAATCTGATAATCATATCTTGAATCATAATTTAGAATTATAATATAATTATA
>JADLKP010000290.1 GCA_016838945.1 Methanobrevibacter sp. | reverse complement strand
TTTAGGACCTAAAATTATATAAAGAGAATCTAGGATATATAATAATATAATTTATTTTATAAGTTTTTTATAAGTTATTTATAAGTTATGGTGAATTCATGTCTTTTAAAGAAAATTTATTAAAAAAAAGTAACAGTTACGTTTATTATAAAAAAATTATGAATCATTAAAAAAACAGCAAAAGGAAGATTCTGATAAGATCAATAAATTAAATCGTGAGATTGACTTCAATGCGCAATATATCGATTTCATGAATAATGATTTAATAAATAAACGAGCTGAAATTAATAATTTACAAAAGGATATAAATTTAAAAGCTGATTCAATTAAATTTCTAGAAAATGAAAATAACTCTAAAGATAAGTTAATTTCAAAATATGATGAGGAAATTCAAGAATATGGAGGAAAAATTCAAGATATGAAAAATTGATTAATCTATTTGAGACCTATTATATCCATAATAAGGGATATAAGGAATTTAAAGACATCAATATTGCTTATGTCCTCAGAGGTTTTCCTATTCACTCAGTGGCATTCATAATTAGTGAGGTCAAATGGTTAAAGGAAAATGGATATAATATATTTGTGTTTACAAACATTTCATACAAATCAGTTGATTTGGATTTTGATGTGAAAACCGAGCGATATAATGATACCCTTGAATTGGAATCACTATTAATCAAATATAACATTGATTTAATGCACACTCATTTTGTTTATCCAACATGCACTAAATTTACATACCCTATTGCAGAAAAATTAAAAATACCCTTCACAGTATTTGCTCATGCTTATGATATTTTTGTAAATGAAAATGATAGAAATAATCAAATTGATGAAATAAGCAAATCCAAATACTGCAAGGGAATATTTACATTGAGTAGATTCCATAAAAACTTTTTGATTGAACGTGGAGTTAAAGAAGAAAAAATCATTATCACAAAACAGGCTTCAGATTACGAAATAACATCAATTAAAGAAAAGGATAACAAAATCAAAAAGGTAATAGCAATATCTAGATTCGTTGAAAAAAAAGGATTGGATGTATTGATTGATGCTGCAAAATTATTGGAAGATAAAGAGTATGAATTCTCAATATATGGATTTGGGGATTTGAAGAAAGATTTAGAAAATCAAATTGAGGAATTAGGCTGTACAAATATAGCAATTAAAGGAGAATTACCACATAATGAAGTTAAAAATATACTATGTGAATCAGATTTACTCATTTCCCCTTGTAAAGTTGCTAAAAATGGGGACATGGATGGATTTCCTACTATAATTTTTGAATCCATGGCAGTAGGATTGCCAATTTTGACAACTACAGTATCATCAATTCCTGAAATAATTAAAGATAGGGTGAATGGTTTCATTACAGAACCTAACAATCCTAAAAAAATTGCTGAAAAGATTGTGGAAATTTCCGAAATTCCAAATGATGAATTGTATCAAATAAGGTTAAAGGCTCAGGAAGATGTTAAAAATATTTCTAGTGTTGAAAAAACAATGAACTGCTATATCAATTTAATTAAATAGCAATTTTAAAAATATAAATTTGATGATTTCACTCAATGACTATGTTTGTTAAATTTTTAATGTTTAATGAGAATTCCATATAAAATAGAAATGATTTTCGAGGGTGATAATATGGATGATTTCGGTCCAGAAGAGTTTTTGATTTATGAAACTTATTTTGAAGATGATAACGATATTAATAGAAATGAAGGATGCTGCAGTACCTTAATCGTATTGGCTGTCCTTTTTATATTAGTCAATGTTCTGATTGTATAATATCATAAAATAAATAAAAGGTTAAAAAATGAATGTATTTGATTATATCTGCCATAGAAGACCTGAAAGAAGTTTTTTCTATAAAGGACGTCAGTTTCCAGTTTGTGCAAGATGCACAGGATTTTACATTAGCGGTATCGCCACCATAATCCTAATTAACTTATATCCTGTCCCATATTCATTGACAACTTTACTCATAGGAATAATCCTTCTCATCCCATATGCAATAGATGGATTCACTCAGTTGTTTGAGATAAGAGAAAGCAATAACATACTTAGATTAATTACAGGGCTTCTTGGAGGAGTAGGCATAATCCTCATCTATGATATTATAATAAAATTTTTTGAATTTAATTTCTTATGAAAAATAGAATATAGAACAATTTCTTAAGAAAATAGTAAAAAAATAAATATAGAACCGAATAAAATAAAAAAAAAGCAAAAAATA
>JADLKP010000289.1 GCA_016838945.1 Methanobrevibacter sp. | reverse complement strand
TTATTTGTTAATAAAAAACTATTAAAAATTATTTGTTAATAAAAAACTATTAAAAATTATTAAAAATAAAGGATATTTGAAAAAATTATTAATTAGATGCTTAAAGTTTAAATACTAATTTAGTTATAACTAAATATATTACTATTAGGTGAAAATATATGATACAAATGACTTTGATACAAATCGATAACTATGGTCCATGGACTGTAACTCCAAGGCCACGTACAGAATCTGACCTTCAAATTTTACAAGCAGAACTTTTTGCAGATGTACAAAGATTAATAGCTGCTAAAAAAGGTTTAGTGTTCTTTACAAGATTTGATAATCTGCTTGCAGTAACCAACGGTCTTAACGAAGAGGACCATATGAGAATTCAAAGATCTATTAGAAACAGATACCCAATCACAATCAGTATGGGTGTAGGAGCAGCAGAAACTGCACACGAAGCTCAAAGATTAGCAACCATTGCACTTCAAAAAGAAGGTGGAGCCCAATCTTCTGGCAGAAAAGAAATACTAGCAATCAACAACCTCATTGAAGACCCAGAAGACAGTTTCGTGCAAGCTGCACATATTGACATCAACAGTGTTACTGAAACATTGACTGACATTGAATCTGCTTTTGATACAAGCTTTATGGTAAACAAAGCACAGCATTACTTAATGACAAAACTCCGAGAAAAAGGCGCTTTATTATTCTTCATTGGTGGAGACAACTTCATGTCCCCATGCAATGGATTAAGTGAAGATGACCTTACCCAAATTCTCAAAGAGATTGATGAAGAAATTGGAATCGCCCTAAAAGCAGGTATCGGTAGAGCAGACAACATGGAAGATGCAGCATATATGGCAGACATTGGACTTGAAATAATTCGTGCAGGAAATAATAAAGATTGGATACATGTAATTGAAGAACTTTAAATAAATCTTATTTTCACTTAATTAAATTTTCTTTTTATTTCCTTTTTTTATTTTTATTTATACTTTTTTAAACTATTTTTATAGAATGATTACAATTATTAGAATAATTAGAATAATTAAAATTATCAAAACTTAAGGAAGTGTTAACATTAAAGTACTTGCACCAATGGCAGGAATAACAAATGCAGAATTTGCAATGAAACTCATTCCATATGGATTTGACACCGTCACCATTGGAGGATACAATACCGACAATGAGTCAATAGATGCCTGTGAAAAGATCATTGCAAGAGGCAGAAAAGAGTTCAATTACCCTAAAGATGAAATCTATGAAGTAATTGAAAATGAAGTTAACACAATAAAAGACAATTTTGATGTGAAAGTCAGCACAAACCTAAGAGGAACCACTCCAGATCCACTGATTGAAATCAGCAAAATAAAAAATCTTGACATAATTGAAATCAATTGCCATTGCAGACAGGAAGAGCTTGTAGCAGTTGGATGTGGACAAAGCATGTTGCTTAGACCAGATTTGGAAGATTATGTTAAAGAGGTTGTCAAAAAATCTAAATCAAAAGTTTCAATGAAGATGAGGGCGAACGTTGAAGGAGTGGACAACCTTGCAATAGCTAAACTGGCAGAGGACTGTGGAGTGGACTATCTGCATATTGATGCCATGAAAAAAGGAGTGAGGGATGCTGATTTTGATTTAATCAAACAAATATCAAATAACACAAATATTTTTATCATTGGAAACAACTCAATAAATTCCATTGCACAGGCAGAAAAAATGTTGAATGCAGGAGCAAATGGAATTTCAATAGCTAGAGCTGCTATAAAAGGAAAATTAGATTTTGATTTGAATGAAATTAAAATTTATTAACTTTTTTTTATTAAAACTAATTTTTAATCTCTTTTTAGATTTGGGAATTATAAAAATTCCTTAAATTATCTTTGTCTTCTTCAGACAAGTTGTGCCAACGAATGTTTTGTATAGCTCCTTCCAATGCCATCAATCTATTTATACATGCGCTATCATCTATTTCTTTAATTTTAAGCCATGCCTCTTTACTGCCAAGAGTGATCAAGTCATCGGCAGTGTTTATTCCTACATCATTTAATTGTTTTTCAAGCACATTACCAATATTTGGCAGTTTAGATAGTTCACCCATATCAATACCTCACCTACTAATTTAAAAAAATATTATTATTTTTTTCATTTCCCCTTAAATTCATTTTATTTTAAATTTGTATTCTTTGCTTATATAATTTTGCCCTAAAAGATTTTAGACATTTTCAAAAGATAAAATATATATTAAATGTTA
>JADLKP010000288.1 GCA_016838945.1 Methanobrevibacter sp. | reverse complement strand
TAATGAAAATAATAAAAATTAATGAAAATTAATAAAAACATGAAGAAATTAAAAGTAAATTAATTTATCATAATTATTCAAGTGAGAAATATGAAATCAATGTCCAATGTAGACATATACACAATATGTCAAGAATTAAATGATTTGTTAGCTGGTGCAAGAGTGGATAAGTCATTCCAGCCTACCAAGGATACAGTTGTAATGAGATTCCATAAGGCAGGCACCGGAAGATTGGATCTTGTAATCCAAGCAGGAAAAAGAATCCACATAAGCCAATACCCATTGGCAAATCCTCAAAACCCACCAGTTTTTCCAATGCTTCTTAGAAAAAGGGTAAAAGGAGCCAATGTAGTAAGTGTGGAACAGCATAACTTCGATAGAGTTGTGGAAATCAAGATGAAAAAGGAAGAGACATACACTCTTATCGTTGAACTCTTTGCAAAAGGAAACATAATATTATTAAATGAAGCTAATGAAATCATTTTGCCTCTTAAAAGAAAGCATTGGAGTGACAGGGACATAAGTTCCAAAAAGGAATATATCTTCCCTCAAGAGCAAGGAATCAATCCAATTGCACTTACAATCGACGAATTCAAGGAAATAATCATTGGCGGAGAAGAGGAAGAGATTGTAAGGGTCCTTGCTACAAACGGGCTTGGAAGCTTATATGCAGAAGAGATAATGCTTAATACCGAGATAAGCAAAAAGACAGCCTGCTCAGACCTAAGTGCTGAGGAAATAAGCACAATCTTCAATGCATTGAAAACTGTCTTTGAACCTTTGGAGAAAGGGGAATTCACCCCAATGATTGTAAACAATCGTGAAGAGATTGAAAGGTTGAAGTCAGAAAATCCTGATAAGAAATATAAGTCTAAAGAGGACGTTATTTCAATCAACATCAAACAATATGAATCCTTTGAAAAGGAATCCTTCGAGTCATTCAACGAAGCATGCGATGAATTCTATTCCTCAAAAGTCAAGAATGAAATAACTGACATTCAGGAAGCTGCATGGAACAAGAAAGTGTCAAAATTCTCCAAACGTCTTGAAAAGCAGGAAGAGACATTAGCTAACTTCGAAAAGACAATTGAAGACTCCCAAAGGAAAGGGGAACTCATATTCACCAATTATGTTCAAGTTGACAACATACTGAATGTAATCAAAGGGGCAAGGGAAAAGGACTACGGATGGAAGGAAATAGGAAAAACATTGAAGGATGCCAAAAAGTCTGGAATGCCTGAGGCACAGATATTCGAGTCCATGGATCCTCTTGGAAACATCACATTGAGAATCGATGACGTAAGCATTGCACTTGACAGCAAAAAGTCCATACCTGATAACGCTGAAGTCTACTATGAAAAGGCTAAAAAGGCTAAGCGAAAAATAAAAGGTGCATTGATCGCTATTGAAAACACCAAAAAGCAACTTGCAGATATGGAAGCCAAAAAGGAAAAGGCAATGGCAAACATTATGGTTCCGCAGAAAAGAGTCAGGAAGAATCTCAAATGGTATGAGAAACTCAGATGGTTTGTCTCAAGTGATGGAATATTGGTTGTCTGTGGAAGGGATGCAGGTACAAATGAAGCTGTTGTAAAGAAATATTTAGAACAAAATGATATTTATTTACATGCTGATATACATGGTGCTCCTTCAGTTGTAGCTAAAGTACCATCCGATTCATTAAATGACAATTTGCTTAAAGAATTAGGTGAGTTTTCAGCTTCATTTTCAAGTGCTTGGTCGAAAAACTTTACATCACAAGACGTCTATTGGGTGGAGCCAGACCAAGTTTCAAAAACCCCAGTTTCAGGTGAGTTTGTACCTAAAGGCGCATTTATCATTCGTGGACATAGAAACTATATTAGGGGATGCAAGCTTGAGATTTCCATAGGTCTTGTTGAATATGATGGTGAGAAAAGAATAATGGCTGGGCCTACAGATGCAATGAAAAATTATACAAGCAAGTTTGTTACCATTAAGCCAGGTTTTACCAAAAAGGAAAAAATATCTAAAGAGATATTGTCCAGAATCAATGAGGATGACTTATTGAGCTTGGATGATGTTGTAAGGATATTGCCTAGTGGAAAATGTGATTTTGTTTAAATCCATTTTCTTAATTCTCTTTTTAAAACAATGGAAATAGCCAAGAAAAATATTTGCTTCTTTAAATAATCAAAATAGGAAAAATAATAACTTTTTTAAAAACAGAAAAAAAATAGAGATAAAAAATAGCAATATAAATAAAATAAAATA